>JANLTD010000736.1:0-2171 GCA_031362765.1 Acidobacteriota bacterium
TTTCCAAAATAAATATTGACCGTTTTAAGAATAAATTAACCGCAGAGACGCAGAGACGCTGAGTCAATAGACAAAAAATTCAGGCAGATTTTCTTAAAATCCGCGCATTTTTGAGATAATCAAAAGTTTGTCAACCAAACATTTTTTCAAAAAACTCAGCGTCTCAGCGTCTCTGCGGTAAAAATTTTCTTAGAAAAGATGTCCATTGAAGATTCGGGAGTTTCCACTTGGTTTGAAATTGGTTGTAATCGTTTTCGGGCAGCTGAATCAGCACCGGATTTTTCTTCATGTCAAGCCGGTTCATAATCGTTTCGAGCTTTTCGCGCGGCATTGCCGTACAGCCTGCTGTTCCGCTTTCCGCATCCTTCCAAATATGCAGAAAAATGCACGATCCTGCGCCTTTCGTGACCGGATTGGAATTATGAGCGACAAAAACGCCGAGCTCGTATTCAGCGCCGACCGCGAGCATTTTTTCCGAGCTATTCCAATCGAAATTGCCGACCTGCATCCGATTGACGATCTTGTTATAAAAAGATGATTTCGTATCGTCAACGCATTCCGTCCATTCTTCAAGCCGCGTGAAAGGAAGTTTGACAAGTTCGGGTTTCGCGGACGAACCGAAAGTTTCGGTCAAAGAAAAAATTCCTGCGGGAGCTTTGCCATCACCTTCTTTTTTCAACAGGATCATTGCCGAATCAGAAGGCAATTGATTGAGTCCCGCGCCCCACGCCAGACCGTTTCTGCCGACGACCACTGCGAAAGATTCGCCGACCGCTTTCCATTTAGTTTTAGTTGATTTACGTTCAAAAAACTGCGCTTTGCCCGGAATTGTATTCCAGTCTTTCGTCGTGACGACCACCGCTTGCAAAGATTTTGAAAAGGGAATCACGGGTTTGGGCGGAATCGGTTTTTTTATTTGACCGACAATGCCGGAAACATTGAATAAAACAAGCAAAACTAAAACAAATTTGTTCATAAAAACTAACGGACTGTTAAAATGCGAAGCAGGAGTTGAAAATTGTCAGCTCGCTTTGGCTTAATACTTCAAGGTTTAGAAAAATTAGATAGAAATGGGACGCGGATTCGGCAGATTTATGCGGATTTCTAAAAAAACCGCGTAAATCCGCTAGATCAGCGTCTATCCGCGTCCTATTTTTGACACCTTTCACGATGAATTTTGAGCTTGCCAACAACTTTTCAGTTGATCAATATTCCACCCCTGATTCGCATTTAAAGTAGAAAAGCTGATTGCCATTTTAGCACAATCAACTTTTTCACTTTTTCACTTTTAAACTTTTTCACTTTTAATCTTCAAACGGCAGATCGTGCTGTTTCGATTTATGACTAATGGCGTAAACCCGCAAACCGATCGAGATCATCACGATCGAAATTCCGATCCAGATCAAAACCCACGCGAATGACGGAATGCCGGTTGCGTTTGCCATATTGGTCGCATCATTTTGAAGATCCATTCCGCCGATCGGCGCATTGATAAAGAACAATGTTTTCAAATCGGAAATTGCGTTCAGCAAACACTGGATCGCCAGAAATGCGACCGCAAAATTCGCCGTTCTTTCGCTTGCATATTTACCGAGCGCAAATAATCCGGCGGTCAAAATCGTTCCGGCAACGACCGTAAAGGCGATGCTCGAAATACCGACCTGGAGCGAAAAAGCGTTCCACATCGGACTCAGGATTCCAAAGAAAAGCGTCATCAAAGCGATGAACGCGGCGGAACCGAAAAGAACATTTTTAGCGGAAACTGCTTTGCGGATCAATAATAAGAGCAAAACTCCGAACGCTGTTGAGCCGAGATAACCCGCACTCGAAGTGATCAAGGCGCCGATCAAACCCGACGGAGCCGAATAAACAACGCCGCTTCCGTCTGCCGAGATCGTCAGGCTTTGTACCGAACCGCCCGTTAGCAGCGCGGCGAGAACATGACTTCCTTCGTGAATAAACGTCACGAACAGACGAATCGGATAAGTTACGACCCCTAAATACGGAATAAACCACAAGGCAATGGTAATCACGGTGGCAATCAACAGCAGAGTTAATTGCGGTTTGGCATCATCGGCTAATTTATATCTCATTATTTTATAAAACTCCTTTTCTGGTCTTTCGGCAAACTTTACGTTTTATTCTACCGCAAAGTTCGTCCGTAGCAAAGA
>JANLTD010000899.1:0-12040 GCA_031362765.1 Acidobacteriota bacterium
CTTTCGCGTTCCTGTAACTAACTTCTTCCTCGTTGTAGGGAAAAGGTCTTTGCGGCGTTTGCGGGCGGTTTGGTTTGGCAATTTCACCCGTGCGTTTGAAGACGAGCGGCAGAGAACCGGCACCTTGTTTGAAGGTTCCGGCGATCTCATCGAACTTTTCGCTGAGCGTTCCTTCGTAACTGATGCCGAATTTGGCGGCGGAAAAACTGACCGTTTTATCTTTTTGAGTGATTGTGTCAATCGGCAGATCCGTTGCCCCTTGGTCGGGACTGTCAAATTTTGCGACCAGCGAACCGTCAGCGGCTTTTGAAATTTTCAGCACAATTCGCAATTTTGCGCCGTTGACATCGAGCGTGCCTAACCAATTTCCTTCAATGCTCATATTATTTTGCCCGAAAACAGGCAATGAAATAATGCTTAATAAAATCAGTAATGTATAAATTGAATTTTTCATTGTTTTTATCCTTCGCGGTGTTATCTGCCACCGCTCATTTTCGATAAACATTCAACCAGTTCGCGCAGACGGTCAAAGTTTAAGATAAGTATGATCGGCAAGATGATCAGCGGTAAAATTCCCAGGATTAAACCGGCTTTCGCCCAAACGCGATGTTCCTTCAAGATCGGCGCAGGTTTTGCGCGCAGTGCCAACCAACCAAAGACGATCGCCAGAATCGCTTTTTCCAATCCCAAAAGATTTATAAAACAGGAAATTCCCAGGACCAGCGAAACGGTTGCAAAAGCATATTTTTGTCCCAAAATTGTCAGATGTTTTGCTTCAACTTCATTATTCATATTTATTTCTCCAATATCAGTTCGGTATTGATCCGAAATGGATTTTCTTTCAGAAAACCAAAAAGGGCGGCGATCAAAACAAACGGCACGAACTTTAACGCCCAGCCAAAATCGCGTTCGGGAACCATCTCCACGAATTTATAAACGGCAAGCAAAACGCCGAGCAAAACAAACATCTGCCATTTTATTTTAAAAGTTGCTTCCGGTTCCGCGTTGATTTGTTTTTCGATCGCCGACCATAAATCCGCGCCTTGCTCACGCCGTTTTTGCCGGTTGAGCAAGCCAACTGTGTTTTGCAATTGTTCGCTTTGCTGACGGCAGTTTTCACAGGTCGCCAAATGTGCGGCGATTTGTTCGTCGGAAAATCCGATTTTTTCACCGTCAATCAACGCCATTTTTTGTATCAAAATATCTTCGCAATTCATATTTTTCATAAAGCTTCAATGAAATTTTCCCGTTAATTTTGCCTGCAATTGCCGGCGGGCGTAAAAAAGACGGCTCATCACGGTGCCGCGCGCAATTTCCAGATAGGCGGCGATTTCGTCGTAGGAAAGTCCGTCCAAATATTTCAAAGTAATTATTTCGCGGTCTTCTTTGGCGACCGAAAGCAGCGCTTGTTCAAGTCCGAACAGTTCTTCATTTGAAAGATCGCCTGACGGCGCAAGAATTTCGGTTTCCTCGATATTTTCCGCTTCGCGTTTTTTCGCAAACATTTTGTAACAGCGATTGCGAAGCAGAACATAAAACCACGGATAAAACCGCCGCGTCAGATCAAACTTTCGAAGCGCCTGAAAAGCATCAAGAAACGCTTCCTGCGTGGCATCCAAAGCATCTTCGCGATTGCCGAGAATCGCGGTCGAATGCCCGATGGCTTGCGCCTGATAGCGTTCAACCAGATAACGAAACGCTTCTTTTTCGCCTTTCAGACATTTTTCAATTGCTATTGCGTCATCCATCGTTGCCACTCATCATAACGTATCACTCAAACCCGAAAATTATTCATAATATTTTTTTACCCGCAAAATAAAAAGACAAGGTTTTTCAACCTTGCCTTTGTTTTTTAGCTGACCAATCGGGCGAAATCAGAACTTCGGCCGGCTTTATCTTTAAGCTCAAAATCAATTAATCGGTGCTAATGTTTTGTATTTATTGATCAATTCCTGCAAACCATCCAAAGTTTTACGGCGGTATTTGTAATAGCTTTCCAGATTCTGCCGAACCGGCTCATTTATCTGCTTGGCTTCCGGTTTGCCGTCGGTCAAGGCAACGATTCGTGCATACATATCAATCACCTGATCCATTTTTTCGTTGGCTTGCTTTAATATTTGATCGCGTTCGGTGCCCGGATTCGCAAGGTTAAATTTAGTTGCCAATGCCTGATATTCATCATCAAGGATCGTTGCAAGTAGAACCCAGCTGTTTATATCGCCCGAATCGAGGTTGGTCGCTTTTTCGAAATTGACGCGGGATTTCGTTTTATCGCCCGCAAAGAACTCGAAAACTCCAAGAGTTTGATAAAGCTGGGCCAACCATTTGGTTTGATATTCTTTCCAACCGGCATCATCAATATTCGCCGGTTTTTTGTTTGCCTCGATCAATTCGATCGCCTGCAAAGAATAATTGTGCGACTGTCCGGAAAACTCTTTGGCGCCGGCGCGAAGCAAATTTGAGCCCTCGATTGCCAACTGAAACCGAACCACAACATCTTCGGGATGGCGCGAAAGATATTTTTCGGCAGTCGTGAACGCATCTTTGGTGCGCTTGGCCGCAACGTATGAATAGATCAAATTTGGCAAAATCAGATCTGCTTCGGCGGGTTCTGGAAAAATTGTCAAAAACATTTCGCCGTTTTGAACGAGCTGCGTATCGTCTTTTACCAATGTGATCTGACCCGCGAGGTAATTGGCGGCCTGATTGCGGGCGGCACTTTTCGGATATTTCTTTACAAACTCAGTCGTCGCTTTCATTTTATCAGCGAGCGTTTTAGCTTCCTCAATTTTTTTAATCGCCTTAGCTTCGTCAGCCGATACTTTAATTGGAGCTTGTTTATTGTCCTGAGCCAAGGCCAGGCCGGAGATTCCCAACAAAATTCCGATTGTCAGAAATAATATTTTGAATGAAAATTTCAAATACACTACGTTTCTATTCCTTCCTTTAATTAATAAAAAATCCCTCAAGAAATGACGGGTATTTTTTTACATTATCAAAAACAAAACGGCAAAGCACGAAGGCTTTGCCGTTTTTCCTGCCGATTTCGATTTATTTTCTACTGAATCGGGTTACCTTCCGAGTCTAGATAACTAATCGAGCCGCCCCAACCTTCGATCTCTTTCAATCGTGGTTCGATCACTTTACGATCCCCGACGATCAAGATCGCCATTTTATCGGGTGTTAAGTATTTGTTGGCAACACGATTGACATCACTGAGTGTGACGCCGTTTATCTTCGGAATAAATTCGTTGAAATACGAATCTGCCAAACCATAGACAACGACGTTTGAAAGCTGACCGGAAATTTGTCCGACCGTTTCAAAACCTTGCGGAAAGCGTCTAATAATGCTTTGTTTGTTGTATTCGAGTTCGGCTGCGGTGACCGGAATTGAACCGCGAATGCCGTTCAGTTCTTTCATAAACTCGACCACGGATTCTTTCGTAACGACCGTTTGCACATCAGCCGAAGCCTCAAAAGGTCCCGCACCGCGCCGGAAATTCCAACTCGTTCGTGCGCCGTAGGTGTAACCTTTGTCTTCGCGCAGATTCATATTGACACGTGCCGAAAATTGTCCGCCTAAGATCGAATTCATTACCTGAAGCGCAAAGAAATCGGGATTGTCACGCGCCACGCCGACTTGTCCGATGCTGACGACCGATTGCGCCGCGCCGGGTTTGTCAACGATATAAATTCCGGCTTTGTCAAAAGCGACATTACCGGGAATTTCAACTTTCGGAACGTCGGCTGATTTCCAGTTTGCAAATGCCGTTTCGAGCTTCGGTAAAATAGTTTTTGCGTCCATATCGCCGACGACGATCAAGGTCGCGTTGTTCGGACGATAATAGGTCGCATAAAACTTTTCGATTTCAGCCTTCGTCAGTGCCATAATCGAATTTTCGTCGCCGGTCAGGGTTTTGCCGTAAGGATGATTTTTTCCGTAGAGCAAGTTGCTGTAAGCGACCGCTGAAATTGCGTTCGGATTGTCTTTGCGTTGTTTGAGCGCGACCAGACTGCGACCGCGCAAAGTATTGAATTCGGTTTCGGGAAACGTCGGATTCGTCACGACATCCGCGTAGATATCCAAAGCCTTGTCAAGATTTTTGGTCAAAGTTTGCATTGAAACAGTTGCCGAATCCCAACCCGAACCGGCTCCGACGCTGGCGCCGATCGATTGAAGCCCGTTGGCAATATCAACCGCCGAACGTGTTTTTGTGCCAGTGTTGAGCAGGCTTGCCGTGAACGAAGCCAAACCGGCGCGGTCTTGCGGGTCAGCCGTGCCGCCCGAATTAAAGACCATATTCATCGAAACGATCGGCAATTCCGGTTGACGAACGATCCAGACGTTCAAACCGTTGGAAAGCTTTTGTTTGTCGATCGAAGGCAGCGCAAACGACGGATTCGGCTGCGGTTTTGGCAAAACTGACGAATAATCTTTCGTTTCGTCTTTTTTGCTCGAAACGGAAGTCGGCTTGTTCGCATCGGTATTCGTTTGCGAAACCGCTTTTTCCTTGCGCGGAACAAAGCTCATAACCAGCCGATTGCCGTTCAGATAAGTATTTGCGACGCGTTGAATGTCGGCGGGCGTAACTTTGCGGTAGCGGTCAAGATTCGCTTGAAAATTATCGGGTTTGCCCGTGAATGTCGCGTAGCTGTTCATCTGGTCGGCTTTACCTAAAATGGTTTGCATCCCGAAAATGGTTTGCGATTCGATGACGTTCAATGCGCGCGAAACTTCTTCGGCCGTTGGCGGTTCTTTTTTGATGCGCTCGATCTCTAAGTTGATCTCCTTTTCGATCTCGTCGAGAGACTTTCCGGGACGCGCCGTTGAAGCGATCAGAAAGTTTCCGGCAATTTCGCGCCCGAAATGAGAAGCAGACGCATCTTGCGATAACTGTTTGTCATATACGAGATTGGTCTGGAGACGCGAACCGCGACCCGACGAAAGGACGAATTGAAGCATATCGAGTGCGGCTTCGTCCGGTGTATTGTCGGGAACCGTGTGCCAAACCATATAAAGGCGCGGCAATTGCACCGAATCTTCAAAAGATTTACGCATCTCGCCTTCGATTTTCGGTGTCGGCGGATTTGGGCGCTTGATCTCCGCGCCGGTCGGAATGATGCCGAAATATTTTTCAACCCATGTTTTAGCCTGTTTCGGGTCAAAATCGCCGGCAATTACGAGCGAAGTATTGTTCGGCACATAATATTGACGGAAAAACGACTTGACATCATCTTGCGAAGCATTTGACAGATCGGTCAGCGAACCGATGGTCGTCCAATTATACGGATGGTCTTTCGGATAGATGAGTTCCGAAATTTTCTCGAAAGCGGTACCGTATGGCTGATTATCATAATTCTGACGACGTTCGTTTTTGACGACATCGCGTTGATTATCCAATTTTTCCTGAGTCATTGCATCGAGCAGTCCGCCTAAACGGTCAGCTTCCATAAATAGCGCAAGCTCTAAAAAATTTGACGGTACGACTTCAAAATAGTTCGTCCGGTCGACGTTGGTCGAACCGTTGATAGTTGCTCCGGCTTCCTGTAAAGGCTTGAAATAATCATCGTTATAATTTTTCGAGCCTTGAAACATCATATGTTCAAACAGATGCGCAAATCCCGTGCGTCCGACAACTTCGTTCTTTGAACCGACGTGATACCAAAGATTGACGGCCACGATCGGCGTTGATTTGTCAACGTGCATGATCACGCGCAAACCGTTTTTCAATTTGAATTCGGTATAACCCAGTTTCGGCAATTTAGTGTCGCTTTGGGCTGAAATAATTGTTGTCATAGACGAAACAAGAACAAACAGCGCAACAAAAGATCTAATTAATTTCATTGCAAACTCCCTTATATTTTTTATGTAAAATAAACAAAACCAAAGACTCACAGATTCTTTCCGATGCTGTGTCCTTACAGTTCTTTCGATTAGTGATTTGATAGACGTAAAAAAAATCTATTAAGTTTCACGGATCGGTTATTTTTTCCAAATAACAAATTCGTTTTCAGCTAGTTTTCCGAGTTTGTCGGATATTTTTAATTCCAATGCGTAATTTTTTCCGTCGATCTCGAAAATCGTCGGGGCAATATCGCCGGTTCCGCTCGTCCACGAAACTGTCTTTTCTTCGGATTGGGTTTGAATTTTGAAATCGTGATAAAAAAAGCCACGCGGGAAAATATCAGAAGAAGTGCGTCTTTCTCCGACGTAAACAAGTGTGAAATCTTCAAGTTTGACGGGTGCATTTTGTGCAAACTTGACCTTTTCGCCAAACTTGGCGGAAGATTCGGAATTCTTTCCGCAGAGACTTGAAAATATTCCGAGACAAATAATTAGACCGAAAAATTTGATCATTTTCAGACGGAAACTTTGGCAACAGCCATGACATCCTTAAGGTCTGAGACCATCACGCCGCCGGGTTTTTCGGCCGTCACGCCGAACATTATCGGTACTTGAATTCTTAAAGCCGAATTGATCGGAACAATAACTTCGCCATTTTCATTGACGTCAAACGTGCCGGCGCTGACCGGATTTTTCTGATTTTTGTCAAAAACCCAAACCTGATAAGTCTGCTTTGTTTTATCGTTGACGGGCAAATTACTGAAACGCACAAAACCTTTCTGCGCGGAATTGCTCCAGACGACGTCGCCTTGCACATTTTTCGGCTTGGTCGGGTCAAGATCGCCCCAATTCTGCTGGACTGTATCTTTTGCCGAAGCGAGAAGCTGTTCGCGTTCCTGCGCCCGCGATAATTCGATTTTCGGCGCAATGGTTGGCGTCGGAGGATTTTTTGCAATATCCACCTGATTTAATCGAGTCGTCCAGATATTTACTGCCAACGCGATGCCGGCAAATCCCGCAACTGCCCAGCCGAGCCATTGCCAAATAGGTTTTTTCGGCTCAAAAGCGAAGGTTTTTTGAAATTCTTCTTTTTCGGCGGATGGTTCAGCAGTTGAAACTGTTTCTTTTTGCGCCGCGAAAAATTGCTCGGCATCCGATGCAATTTTTGTCCGCAAATGCGCGGGCAGTGGTTCGCTTGTGTCTAAATTCATCATACCGATTGTTGCCGCTGCCAATTCGAACGATTCGTCCTGAAATTCAGGAAAAATTTCTTCCAGTGCTGCGAGCTCGGCAAGCTTCGCCTCGGTCAAACCGAAAACCGCTTTATCGGAAAGAAGTTCGAGCATTTTTTCTTTTTCTTTTTCCATTATGCCGCGCCTCCTTTGACAGTTTCTAAACTGCTCATTCCTAAAAATTCTCTGACCTGCAAAATCCCGCGCCGGGCGTGTGTTTTGACTGTCCCGAGCGGCATTCCAGTGGCTGCGGAAATTTCCTGATGCGACAATCCCTGGACGATCGAAAGCTGCAAAACCTGCCGCTGTTCGGGCCGAAGCTGCTGCAACGCCCGCGCCGCATCTCTGGCTTCGATGTTGGTCTGCATTTCCTGGTCGGCGCGATTTGACGGTTCAACGACAATATCGTCTAATGAATCCGCCGAGATCCGCCGTTTTGTATAACGCAGGCGGTCAATCAGCCGCCGCCGTGCGATCATCGCGATAAAGGTCGTTTCCGACGATTGCGATTCATCAAAACGCGCGGCATTTTTCCAGACATCAATAAAGATCTCCTGAACGGCATCTTCGGCACTATTGGCAGACATTCGCCGCGCCAAAGACCAGACCAGGCCGCCGTATTTTTTCAGGCAATCCTGAACGGCAGTTTGATCTCCTTGCGAAATTCGATGAAGTATAGATTCAGCCACAGTTTGTCCTTAACTTTTCTAACAATACTTTAGTAAAACTTTGCTCAAAAATATTTCATTTCATCGCATTTGCCGAAAATGTGCAAAAGCAAAACCACCGAACAAATAACGGAATGCATTTTTGCCTTCCATCACATATATTCGTCAGATTGATGAATGTGGTTTCAAGACTTCCAAAAACGCGAGACGAGAGCAATAATCAAAAGCGTAAATGTCACCGCCGCAGAGATCAGACAATATTGACAAAAGGCTTTCAGAACAAAGCCTTGCACATAAGTCAAATGCAATGTGAAGATCGCCATCAAAATAACCTGAATGCCGAAAAGTTTCCACATCAGGCGATTGCCGTAAGCCGCCAAAATCGCCAGACTAAACGCCGTAAAATATGCAACCGCTCCTAAAACTGCAAGCGGAATGCCGCCGATCTCAGCATATTGGCTTGCTAAAACCGCACCGCAGTCAAAAGCCTCGCCGCACGGCACCGGTTCATACGTATAATGATGGATCGTCAGATAAACCGCATCAACCAAACCGGCAAGCGTGACCAGCGCCGCCGCGACGGGCAGTTTGGCGATCTTATGATCGGATTGTTCGCGCAAAACTTCAGCGTCGTTCATTTATTTTTTAGGCTCGGCAGGCGCCGCGTTGGTCGGTGCGCTCGGAGCCGTTGGAGTTTGGTTATTGCTTTTTGACTTTTCCAATTCGCCGTCAATGATTTGGCGTATCGTATCAATATTCAATTGTTCGAATTGAATCAGCATGCCGTTGACATAAATTGACGGCGTTGAACTGACATTCAGTGCGCGGCCGCGTGCCATATCAGCGTCAACCCGCGCTTTGGCATTCAAACCTGCCATATCGTTTTTGAATTTTTCAACGTCCAAGCCAATTTTGCTCGCGTATTCTTCCCAGATCTTGCGGTATTCAGGGTTGGCTGTCCAAACCTGTTGATTTGTGAAAAGCAGATTTTGCATATCCCAAAACTTGCCCTGCAAACCTGC
Source organism: Acidobacteriota bacterium (assembly GCA_031362765.1). Classification (GTDB taxonomy): domain Bacteria; phylum Acidobacteriota; class Blastocatellia; order Pyrinomonadales; family Pyrinomonadaceae; genus JAFDVJ01. The sequence goes on from JANLTD010000899.1 coordinate 8,768, forward strand.
TGCTTCGGCTGCAACTGCCGCTTCGTAAGCCTTATCGTGCGCCGGAATTTGCAAAGGATAATTGCGGAAAATAAATTTGATGCGGCTTCCGTAGGTCGAAATTATTTCCTTCATTTTCGGATGTACCGAAGCACACGCGCCACATTGAAAATCGGCAAATTCCTCAACCGTCACGGAGGCATTCGGCGAACCGAGCAAATTTGGCGGTTGTGCGCCCAGAACACTTGAGACGATCGGTGTTTGTGCCGGTCTGTTGGCAACCGGTTTGCTATTTGTATTTGAAGTCTTGACGACCGGCGTTTTCGATTTATTATAAAACCAAAAACCGCCGGCCACCGCGACGATCAGCACCAAACCGATAATTACCAAAGGAACATTAATATAGCCTTTATTTTTATTACTCATTTATTTAATGGTGAATGGTGAACGGTAAATGGTGAATGAAAAGATTTAACTAATCACTGACCATCGACCACTGACCACTATTTAACTATTTTCAGCCGTTTTTTTCCGACACGGCGTTCTTCTAAACTCTCGACTGTATTTTTTACTTTCTGATAGATTCCGTCGGCGTCCAAGCCGTATTTCGCCAGCAGAAGTTTCGGATCGCCGTGTGTGATAATTCGATCGGGGACGCCCATTCTGACGACCTTTATCTTATCAAGCAAATTGCTTTCTTCCAGCAATTCCATCACTGCTGAACCAAAACCGCCCGCTAAATAGGCTTCTTCGACCGTTATTATTACGCGATTTGTCTTTGCCAGTTTCAAAATCAATTCCGCATCAAGCGGTTTGACGAAACGGGCATTGACAACAGTTGCTGCGATGCCGTCTTTCTCCAGGGTTTCCGCTGCCTGAGCAGCCGGATAAACCATCGAACCATACGCGATGATCGCAACTTCGCCGTCGCCTTCGCACAGGATCTCACCTTTACCGATCTCGATCTTTTTCGGCGGTGCAGAAATATCAACGCCAAAACCGCTGCCGCGCGGATACCGAATCGCGGCGGGCGCGGGATGTTCAATGATCGTGTAAAGCATATCGCGCATTTCGCCTTCGTCTTTCGGCGCGCATAAAACAATGTTCGGATAACCGCGAAAATATGCAATATCCAAAAGACCGTGATGCGTTGGCCCGTCTGCGCCGACGATTCCGGCGCGATCCATCGCCAGCGTAACATTTAAGTTTTGCAGGCAAACGTCGTGAATCACCTGATCAAAAGCGCGCTGCAAAAATGTCGAATAGATCGCCGCAACCGGTTTCAAGCCTTCGCAGGCCATTCCCGCGCAAAACGTGACGGCGTGTTGTTCGGCAATGCCGACATCAAAAGCGCGGTCGGGGAATTTTTCCAAAATCTTGTCAACGCCTGTTCCGTCGGGCATCGCGGCGGTCAGCGCAATAATAGATTGGTCCGTTTCCATCAATTCGCACATCGTTCTGCCGAAAACTTCGGTGTAAGACGGCGGCGCCGGCTTTGATGATTTATACGGCAAACCAGTTTTCGGATCAAAAGGACCGGTCGCATGATAAGCGTAATAATTCTTTTCCGGATTCGGGAAACCTTTTCCTTTCGTTGTCAAAGCGTGAACAATGACCGGACCGTCCTGAACTCTTTTCGCTTCTTCAAGCGCCCGCACAAGCATCGGAACATTATGCCCGTCAACGTAGCCGATATATTTGAAACCAAGTTCGTTGACCAATGCACCCGGCAAAACGGCCGCCGCGATCGCATCCTTGACGGATTTTGCGGCGCGCCGCAGACGTTCCCCAAAATGCGGCACTGATTCGAGCGCGTCGCCGATCTCTTCTTTCAGATGCTGATAGCTTTGCGCCTCTTTGATGCGGTTCAAATATCGGCTCAATGCGCCGACTGCCGGAGCGATCGACATTTCGTTATCGTTGAGCAAAACGATCAGCCGCGATTTCAGATGTCCGGCCTGATTGATGGCTTCCATTGCCATTCCGCCGGCCAAACTCGAATCGCCGATCAATGCGCAAACGTGAAAATCTTCTTTCTTTGTATCCCTGGCAATCGCCATTCCGAGCGCGGCTGAAAGCGATGTCGAAGCGTGACCCGCGCCGAAAGTGTCATATTCCGATTCTTCGCGCCTCAGAAAACCCGAAAGTCCGCCGTATGTTTTGATCGTATGCAGTTCGTCGCGTCTGCCGGTCAATATCTTGTGCGCGTAAGCCTGATGCCCGACATCCCAAACCAGACGGTCGTCGGGCGTGTCAAAAACATAGTGCATCGCGACCGCCAATTCGACCGCGCCGAGGCTTGCGCCGGTGTGTCCGCCAACCCGCGAACAGGTGTCAATGATAAATTGACGCACTTCGTCGGCGACTTCCTGTAGATCTTCAACCTTTAACTGCCGCAAATCCGCAGGTGAATTTATTTCCGATAAAAATCTCATTTAATATTTTCCGTCTGATTCCCTACCTAAACTTCCTATTTTACAGTGCCGGAAAGCAAAAGTTAAATGCAAAAGTATTGATTTTGCATTTGGTCTTTGGTTTTTGGTCTTTGGTCTTTGGTTTTGGTCTTAGATTATCGTTGGTCACAAAGCAAAAAACCAAAAACCAAAGACCAAAGACCAAATCTCTTTACAATTCCTTACAATGAAAACAAAAAACTTTCGGCCAAATCAATTTCGCGTGCGTCAAAAGATGTGAAGAGCGAAAGCTGAACAAAAAATAAATTAGAACGAGGTAAAAAAATGTCATTAAAAAATAGATTCATTTCGGTTATTACTTTAGCCTTTGCCGTTGTCGCATTGACAACATTCGCATCGGCGCAGGACACAACAAAAACAGAGACGGACGCGACCCAAAAGCAGGAAAAACGTGAACGTCGCGGCGGTTTCGGTAATCGCGACGGAATGGGCGGGAAAATGCGCGGCGGAAAAATGCGCGGCGGGATGATGCGCGGGTTTCGTGAATTGAATCTGTCCGATACGCAGAAAGAACAGATTCGCACGATCAGACAGGCAAACCGTCCGGACCAATCGGTGATGGAAGAAATGCGCACGATTGGTCAAGCCAAACGCGATGGAACGATCACCGCCGAACAACAGGAAAGAATGAAAACCCTGAAAGAACAGGCGCGTGAAAAAGGTAAATTGGTCAAACAACAAGTTTTGGCGGTTCTGACACCCGAACAGCTGCAACAGCTTGAACAAAAGAAACAGGAAATGAAGCAGAAACGCGAAGAACGCAAACAATTGCGTCAACAAAACCCGCAAACAGAAAAGAAAGACAATTGATCTTCTTTTC
>JANLTD010000742.1:0-7565 GCA_031362765.1 Acidobacteriota bacterium
GCCATCGCCGTCAAAACCGGTATCAAGTGAGCCATTAGAATTGTAACGAACGATTACCGCGTCGTGTTCAGAACCCGACAAACCCGGTCCGCCTGAGACAACAATTTTTCCATCGCTTTGAATCAAAACCGCTTTCGCTTCGCTATCACCTGCATAGACAGCAGTTTGCACGATTCCATCTCCATCAAAACTCGTATCAAGCGTGCCATTTGAAAGTAATCGAACCGCTGAAAGATCTCCGCCGCTGGCAATAGAACTTGTTCCGGCGACGATAATTCTCGAATTACTTTGAATCGCAATTCCGTTTGCTCTGTCAATTTGCGTCAAGGTGAGAGTTCCATCGGTATCAAAGGTTGTGTCGAGCGTTCCGTCCGTATTCAAACGAACAACGACTGCGGCACCGGTCGCATTCGCTTCGCCACCGATCACAATCTTGTTGTCAGAAGGTTGAATGACGACCGACAACGCTTTGGCGGTATTGAAAATTTTTACTTTTCCATCAACGCTAAATGTTGTGTCGAGCGTTCCATTGGTATTGAGCCGAAAAACGAATATGTCAACAAGCGAGTTTGTCCGACCGACGGCAACGATTTTGCCATCCGATTGAATTGCAATACTGTTCACGACATCGTTGATCGATTCATCCAATGTGAAGATCCCGTCACCGCTAAAAGTAGTATCAAGCGTTCCGTCAATGTTATAGCGTGCGACGGGGAAATCATTATTAAAATTGCCGACCATATCCAAGACTGCACCTGAACCCGCGACAACGATTTTCCCATCGGTCTGAATCGTAACGTCGTTTGCAACTTCTTGCAACTGTTGCCAGAGAAAATCCGACGCAACATAGCCGCCGGAAACACCAAAACTCATATCCGGATCGCCCCGCGAAGATCATTCACGTCACTAAAAGTTGGACAAGTCAACCGGCAAAACTTTATGTGATCGATGTCGAAAGCGGAACGAATGAGACGATGAACTTGCCAAAACTGCGTCGTTTTGAACAAGCCGCGTGGTTTCCTGATGGGCAAAGTTTTGTCATTTCAGCATCAGAAGACGCGAAAACCTATCATCTCTGGAGAGTTTATTATCCAAACGGAGATGCGCAAAGGCTAACAAACGGCTTAAATTCGTATCAAAATACGGTCGTATCAGCCGACGGCAAGAAACTGTTTGCGATGCAAACTACCGAAAATGCGAACATTTTTACTGCGAATCCGGCGAACCTCAACGAACAGAAACCGCTGACAAACGGTAACTCAAGTGCGTTTGGACAATCTTCGCTGACTTCGGTTAACGAACAAAACATTATCTTTTCGTCACAAGGGGAACAGGATTTAGTCGAGAATTTATGGTCAATTGATACGGATGGACGCAGCAAGCAACAATTGACAAACGAGACCAGATCATCGGCTTGGATGCCGAATTCAGACGGGAAATTCATCTTTTACTTTAGTAGTAAAAATGGTTTCGAAACTATTTTAAGACTCGATGCAAACGGTCAAAACTTGACAGAAATCACGAAAGAAACTGATGGCGGTCGTCGTTCGCCGCAAATCTCGCCCGATGGAAACTGGCTCTATTACAATTTCCGAAATAAAGACGGCGGAAAAACAATGCGGAAAAATTTGCTTGACGGGAAAGAAGAAACAGTTTTTGAAAATGAAAAAGTTCAATGCGGTTTCTTTTTGGCACTTTCAAGCGATGGAAAGTATCTTGCGTGTCCAAATTGGCAATTCCACGCACGCAATCATCCCGACAATTATATCGCCGAAATTGCCATTTTTTCGACCGAAGATACGAACTATTTGAGACTTATCCCGCTTGCTAACAGCTTGCCCGTATATCGTTTTTCGCCCGACAGCAAATCAATCGAATTCGTTGCAAATCTTGAGGATGGAACTCAAATAATGCGGCAAGGCTTTGACGAAAGCGAACCAAAACCAATTTTAACAATGCCAAAAGACAGAATTTTTAATTTTGCGTGGTCAAAAAATGGTAAGCAAATGGCAATCTCAAAGGGACAACAAATAAGAGACGCGGTTTTGTTAACCGAATTCGATAAGTAAAAAATGGCGTTTCTTTCGAATATGTTTTGTCCTGCCCCGACCATATTGAGATTCTTCGTCACGATTTTACGGAAGAAGAACCACGACAGATTTTGAAAACATTTCCCTACTCACGAGCTTTGTTCGCACTTGCCGTTTTGCTAACTGGTTTTCAACACTCTACAATTGAAGGTTATGTTTATTGACCGCGTAAAGATCAGAGTCAAGGCCGGCGACGGCGGAAACGGTGTGACGGCTTTCCGGCGCGAAAAGTTTGTTCCGCGCGGCGGGCCTTCGGGCGGCGACGGCGGCAATGGCGGCAGCGTCTGGCTCGAAGCCAGTGAAGGCTTAAATACGCTGCTGCATCTGCGCTATAATCCCGAACACAAGGGAGAGCGCGGTCGGCACGGCGAAGGATCGAACCGCCACGGCAAAGAAGGCGCGGACATTACGGTTCAGGTTCCCGTCGGAACACAGGTTTTTGATGTCGAATCGGGCGATCTTGTTTTTGATTTTACGGAAGCCGGCCAACGATTTCTGGCAGCCCAAGGAGGCAAAGGCGGTTGGGGCAATCAGCATTTCGCGACGCCGACGCGCCGTGCGCCGAAGTTTCACTACACGGGGCGCGAGGGCGACGAGAAAGAGTTTCAGCTCGAACTAAAACTGATCGCCGATGTCGGTCTGGTCGGTTTTCCGAATGCGGGAAAATCCACGCTCATTTCGGTCATTTCCGCCGCGAAACCGAAGATCGCCGATTATCCTTTTACGACGCTTGAGCCTAATTTGGGTGTGGTTGATCTCGGCGATTTTAATACTTTTGTCGTCGCCGATATTCCCGGATTGATCGAAGGCGCATCGGAAGGCGCCGGGCTCGGCGACCGCTTTTTGCGGCACGTCGAACGCACCAAACTGATGCTGCATCTGGTTGATGTTTCATCGCTTTCCGAGCGGAATCCGGTTGAAGATTACGAGATCATCAACCACGAACTGGCGAATTACGACGAAAATTTAGCGACACGACCGCAGATCGTCGTCGCGACCAAACTCGATGCTTTGGACGATCCCGAAAGATTGGAAATGTTGCGCGAACGTGCCGAAAAAGACGGGAAAGAGTTTCTCGCAATTTCGGCGGTGACGAATCTCGGAACCAAAGAACTTGTTTCGGCGGTCGCCAAAAAATTGCAGGACATCAAACAGACGGAAATTGAACTGAGCGAGCAGATGAATGATCAAAGATTTATTTGATATGCGGATGAACGACGGTTCAAGGCATTTTGTCGATCTGCCGGAAGCCGTCTTTTTTGACGAATTTGCCGACCACGTTGAAAAGCTCGAAGGCGCTGAAATTACCGAATTTATCACCGACGGCGTTTTAGAAATGTGGCTCGATTTCGACTTTCGCGGGCAACAGTTTTCGGTCAATAATCAATTCGGTGATTATTGGTTTTTTGTCCGCGATCCGAACTGCTCCGAAGAAATTCTGCTTGAAGTGATTGATCATTTCAGGGCGCTTTTGTCAGAATGACCGAAAATCTTGAAGAAAAACTCCGTGTCTCAGCGTCGCCGCGTCGCCGCGTCGCATTCTACGGCGGCTCGTTTGACCCGCTTCACCACGGACATTTGACGATCGCGCACGCGCTTTGCGAACAATTTGAACTCGATGAATTCGTTTTCATTCCCGCTTTTCACGCGCCGCACAAGAAGGATAAAAAACCGACTTCGGCGTTTCACCGGTTTGCGATGCTTGCCTTGGCAACAAATGATGAAGCCAAAATAAGGGTTTCAAAAATGGAACTCGATGTTCCTGAAAGGCCTTATTCATTTGAAACTCTGACGAGATTGAAAACCGAATTGCCCGATACGCAAATATTTTTTGTGATGGGCGCCGATTCGTGGCAAGAAATTACGACGTGGCGCGAATGGGAAAAGGTTTTGACACTCGTCAATATCATCGTCGTCACGCGTCCCGACTACGAGATCGGTTTTTCGCATATTACTGACGAAATTCGTGCGCGGATCATTGATTTGCGAACGAGTCGAGAGTCGGGAGTCGAGAGTCGAGAGAAAAAGACCAAAGACCAAAGACCAAAGACCAAAGACCAAATTTTCATCACTAACGCAGTGCAAATTGATGTTTCGGCAACGGAGATTCGGCAGAAAATTAGAGAAAACACAGACGATTGGCACGAAGATGTGCCGAAAGAGGTTGCAAAATACCTCGAAAAATATCAGATTTATAAATGATGGAACAAATACAGGAAAAAACTTTACAGCGCGAAAGCATTTCGATCGAGATCGAACAAAGCTCAACACCTTTCGCCGAACTCGACGAAAACGTAAAACTTGCTCTACATTGCGCAAGCGAGAAAAAAGCGTTTAATCTGGTCGCGCTCGATCTGCGCGAAGTGGCGAGTTTTACGGAATTTTTTATTATTGCGAGCGGCGCCAACCAGCGGCAGGTGCAGGCGATCGCCGACGAGATCGAAGATCAACTCAAAGCGCAACTGAAATCACGTCCGGTGCGGACCGAAGGTTATTCGACCGCCGATTGGCTTTTGATGGATTACGGCGATTTTATCGTCCATATCTTCGAACAAAAAGCGCGTGAATTCTATGATCTCGAAAGATTGTGGCGTGACGCCAGAAAAGTTGATCTACCGGAAGAACTTTAAAAAACGTAAAAGACAAAATTCCAGAAGCCGCTTCGTAATTTTACCTTTTACCTTTTACCTTTTACCTTATGAAGTTTCGCTTTCTTTGGGTCGGCAAAACAAAGGATAAGAACTGGCGGGCGCTGCAGGAAGAATATTTCGCGCGCCTGTCGCATTTTGTGCGCTGCGAAATTGTTGAAATTAAAGACAGCGGTAAGGAAACGGAAAGCAAACTAATTCTGGACAAGCTGAATCAAAGCACATTCGTCTGTTTATTGGACGTGAAGGGACGCTCGATTTCTTCGCATGATTTAGCCGCTAATATCGAAAATTGGCAAAATCGGGGACTAAAAGAAGTAACTTTTATCATCGGTGGGGCGGAAGGCATCGCGTCTGAGGTTGTCGAAAGGGCGGATAATAGTTTATCCTTGTCGTTTCTGACCTTGACGCACGAAATGGCGCGGGTCGTAATGTTAGAACAACTTTATCGAGCATTTACAATTATAAAAGGGTTTCCATATCAAAAATGAGTGAACTGAACTTAAAAGAAACTAAAGAAAAACTTATCATCGAGCGCGAAGGGCTTTTGAAAAAACTGAAAGACAACGATCTTTCAACTGACGATTCCGAAACGCCTGATCCGGTTGATCTGGCAGTCAGGAACTATTCCAAAAATTTGATGCTGGCGGTTTCTGAAAACGACAGCCGTCAATTAATTTTGATCAATGAGGCATTAGAACGTATCGCTGACGAAGAATACGGAACGTGCCAAAACTGCGAAAAAGAAATCAATCAGAAACGACTCGACGCAATTCCCTGGGCGCGCTATTGTTTGAGCTGCCAGGAACTTGTCGAAAAAGGTTTGTTGGACGAAGATTAGAAAGTGAAAAAGGGCAAAGGTGGAAAAGGGCAAAAGGGTAAAAGTGAAAAAGGTTGTCTATTTGTACAATAAAACTTTTTCACTTTTGGACGTTTTCTTTTTCACTTTTCCACCTTAGAGCTATGCTTCAGAAAATTTACGACTCCCTCCTAACTCTCGTTTATCCCCAAATCTGTCAAGTTTGCAACGAATCGGTTGAAAATTCGGCCGACGGCGTAGTTTGTCAAAAATGCTGGCGGAAAACGCGCATTTTTGACCGAAACAAAACGCTGTGCGTTAAATGTTCGGCATTCCTACAGGAAAAACCTGCAAAAGCCCAAACCTTTTGCCACCGCTGCGATGAACATTTTTACGATGCGGCACGCAGCATCGGACTCTATGAAAACGGCCTTGCCGCTTCTGTCATCTACCTCAAACGCGAGCCGTTTGTCGCCCAAAATCTACAGCAACTTTTCGTTTCCGCCTTTGAAAACGCGCCGTTTCAAGACGCGACCGTGATAATTCCCGTACCGCTTTCAAAAAAGCGTTTTTTGGAACGCACTTTTAATCAGGCCGAAGTTTTGGCGGAGATCTTATCTAAAAAAAGCGGTCTGAAAATTGACAGACAAAGTCTTGCGCGAAAGATCCATACGCCGATGCACCGCGCCGCAATGGATCGGCGGGCGCGTGAATTAACGGTTGAAAACGCTTTTGAAGTAAAGCGGCCGCGCTTGATCGAAGGCGAAAACATTCTGCTTGTTGACGACGTTTTCACATCCGGCGCAACCGCGTCCTTCTGCGCCAAAGCCTTAAAGAAAAAAGGCGCGGGGCGAGTTTATGTTCTAACCATTGCCCGGGCGATCTGAGGGATGAGGGATGAGGGATGAGGGATGAATTTAAAACCATTTCTTATTCATCCCTCATCCCTCATCCTTCATCCCTAAATTACGGTGCATCATAATTCGGCGCCGCTAAATCGCCGCTTAATCCGAATTGGGTGATCAAAAACGTGCCGTTCGAGCTTCGGACGACATACCAAACGCCGGTTGACGGCCGGAAGATGCCGATATCGTCTTTGCCGTCGCCGTCGTAATCGCCAACGACCGGAACATCGCCGCTCAGGCCCCAATTGGTTATTTGAACCGCGCCGTTCGAGCTTTGCAAAATATACCACACGCCATTCCGGAAAACGGCCTGATCGGTCTTAAAATCACCGTCAAAATCGCCCTGTGCGGTCGCGTCGCCGTTCGCGCCAAACGCGACCGCACCGAATGCACCGTTATTGCTGTTCAAGCGATACCAAACGCCATTGCTCGGACGAAACAGCGAAACATCGTATTTACCGTCGCCGTCATAATCGCCCGGCGCAGGAACGTCGCCGTTTAAGCCGAATTGCTGAATGACCGCCGCACCGTTTGATGAATTCAGACGATACCAAACGCCCGTTGAAGGTCGGAAAACGGCAAAATCGGCTTTTGCGTCGCCATCATAATCGCCGGCGGCAGGAATATCGCCGTTTGAACCGAATTGAACGATCCCGACTGTATTGTCGCTGCTCCGATAGTTATACCAAACGCCTGTTGACGGTCGGAAAACGGCGATGTCCGTGATGTTGTCGCCGTCAAAATCTTCGGGTGTCGGAATATCACCGCTCGCGCCGAAACCCTGGATTCGGTATGTATTATTTGAACTGTTATTGGCATACCAAACGCCGGTCGAAGGACGAAAAACAGAAACGTCCGTCTTAAAATCACCATCAAAATCAGCCGACGCTTTGGCACGAACCATTCTGTCAATTTGCCCGTTTGAATAACAGACATAAACCTCGCCTTCATCATCTTCGCCAAACGAAATAATATTGCGCGGCGTATCTTGGAGTAAGATCTGTTGTGCGCCATCCCATCGCCAAATTTCGCCCGTGCAGTAATCGGCGTACACGTATGCGCCGTTCGGCAAGCTACCCTGCGTTCCGCGATAGACATAGCCGCCCGTGATCGAACAACGTCC
>JANLTD010000744.1:0-2093 GCA_031362765.1 Acidobacteriota bacterium
GTCGCCCGACAACAATACGATCTTTTTCGGAAAGCAATCGCGCTACAGTTTGCTTTCAATGTTGACGAATTTCAAGTAAAAGAGGAGAAATGGAAATGAAAAACAAAACTATAATAAAATATTCAATAATGATCGTTGCACTGATAATTATGTGTAATTTCACGATCCTGGCTCAAAATAAAGATTGTTCCCAAACAAGCGACACCGACATTGTTTTGGCAGTTTATGAAAAATTAAAGGTCAAATACAGCGCAGAAAGAAAAAATATCAATGTGACATCAGTCAACGGAGTTGTCAAACTCGATGGTTGGGTGCCATCGGGAAAAACCAAGAACAAGATCGAAAGTCTGGTCAAAAAAGTAAAATGCGTCAAACAGTTAAATAGCGAATTAACGGTCGGCAAAGGCGGCGGTTGTGCGATTGGACAAAAAGAATGCGGCGGAACCTGTATCAGCGAGAAAGAACCGTGCAACATTTGCCTGATTGAAAATATGGCGCCGGGCTGTCTTCAAACAGAACCAAAACCTAAAAACTAGACAAAACAAATTTGCGGCGACGTTTTTTTGGGGCCTCTCCCATTTTCTTTTACGGAGATGAAAAAACTGAATCCAAACTTTTATTACCTGATTTGGCTTTTGTCAATTCTGTGGTTTTCTGTGAGCGCCCAAACAGAGCCGCTTAATACTTTTCAAAGCGATCAGGAAAAACTATGCACCATCCAACGAATTGCGGACAAAAGAAGCTATGGTTTTCGCATTCTTCCGCGGACAGATCAAAATGCCGGCGGTTTCGGAAAGACGCCGTGGTATCGCAAAGTGTTTCCATTTTTAAAAACTCCCGCCGAAAAATTTGGTGTTGATGATATTCGCGCACTTCAAAAGGCATTTGCTCAACCTCGTCTGCCCGTTGGGGAATCAAAGCGTTCGAAAAAAATAAACGAACAAATTGAGCAAAAACTACTTGAGGAACAGCAACAGGCCGAGCAGCTTTGGCAGGAATGGCTCAAAGACAATCCGACGGCCGAAGCTGAGGTAAAAAAACAAGCCGAACTCCGTATTCGATATAAAGGTCTCGGCGCCGCGCTTTTGCCGAAATATGATTGGCGCGAACAAGATCTTGACGTTGGAGAAGTTGATTTTCAAGGTATTAATTGCGAAAGCTGCTGGGCATTTACATCGGTTGACGCAATCCAGATCAGCCGACGACTGGCCGTTGTTCGTTCGCCCGAAATTAAGGTTGAGAAGCGTTTGCAGCCAAGCGTCAGGCAATTGATAAGCTGTATGGTGCCGGAAAATTTATACTGTCAGGACAATTGGCACGGTAAAGCGTTTTCTTTTATGGTTGAAAAAGGCCTCCCGCTGGGCGGAACCGATGTTTATGTTGCCAATAAATCAGGCCATATCTGCGATGCCGAAGAATATATCAAAGCTTTGACCTGGGATTATCTGAGCGTCTCGCCGTCGAAAGCCTCGTCGCGTGAAGAAATAAAAAAAGCGATCATCACCTATGGCGCGGTAGTTTCAATGGTTGTATTTGACAAATGTTTGTGGATGTACGGCGACGGAGTTTTCAATGAAGAACAGATTCGCGACGGCAATCATTTTGTGCTGATTATCGGTTGGGACGACACCAAAGGCAAAAAAGGCGCGTGGCTGATAAAAAACTCCTACGGAACAACTTGGGGCGATCAGGGCTTTGGCTGGATTGAATATGAAAGCAACAATATCGGTCAGGTCAGCGCTGTGGTTGTCGCAGATCCCAAAGAAGAAGAAAAACTTACAAAGAGATTAGATCAAAAGAGTCAATGATCCGGAGCAGGTTATGGATGTTTTATCAAATTCGGTTTTTGCAAAAGCCCTTGCCGCGATCTTGTTTTTAGGACTGTGTTTGAATACTTCGGCTCAAACAAACAACTCATCCGTGCTTGATTTTGACCCTAAAATTGACGGTTTCAGCTTTGAGAACTATCGGAATATCGGCGATTCCTGGAAAGATGATCTGGGAGCGGACGACCTGATCAGGCTTTTCGGTCTCAAAACAGCCTGCAAAACCGGCACTAACGCATCTAATTGCGTTCTCCACGCCGCTGCTGA
>JANLTD010000927.1:0-5782 GCA_031362765.1 Acidobacteriota bacterium
ATTCAAAATTTAAGATTCAAAATTCAAAATCATGAATTGCAAAAGGCGAAGGGGTTTCAAACCTTCGCCTTTCTCTTTGCCCGAAAATGTACGGCAAACTTCATTTTGCCGCTTTGCACCGCGCGGGGTGCGCCTTCTTAAACAACCAAAAATCCGTCAATTCCGCCGCCGCCGGCCGATTCCGCACCGACTCCCGCGACAAACGATCCGCCGCCTCCGCCAATCCGCCGCCGCCCGATAAATTTCCCGCGCCCCTCTGCGGGAACACTGCTGACCCGATTGGGAAACCTCCGTGTACGAACGGGAACGTCGCGGAGGCAATTGGGAATCGCGCGGACTCAATGGGAACGCTGCGGAGGCAATTGGGAAACGCGCGGACCCGATTGGGAACGCGGCGGACTCAATTGGGAACTTTACGGATACAATTTGGAATAATACGGAAGCAATTGGGATAGTTATTAGTATCGACACAAGGTTGAAAATCTGATTCCTGCGGCCCAGCCGCCCGATGTGCGGAAAGGCTCTGCCTTTCCGTCAAGTTTTCCCTAATGCTCTGCGGCTCCGCCGCCCGCTTCGAGGCATAGCCTCGCGGGATTTAGGGAGCAACCGTTTCGGCGAGGCACAGCCATCGCCGCACTATCCGGGCAGCACAGCCGCATAATAAAAACCTTTTAAATTTACGGTTGAAAATCGTTAAATACGGAAACAGACTCAAAATCTTTCGTATGCTATTTCAAATTAAATTTCGCAAAACATTTTCGATCGCAATCATTTTGAAAAAAGAGAGATTTGCTTTCCAGCATTAAAATATAGTCCCGAAGGGACGATCGCCAATAGTCCAACGATTTATCGTTGGGAACAATTCGAACAAACGTAAAAGTCCCGAAAGGGACGAAAGAAAATATCAATCAAAAATATATCGCTCGTCATATTCAATATAGTGTTTTTTCAAAAACATCAGAAGATCTGTTTTGAAATCCATCTTTCCGTGATGCTCTGCCTGATTGTTAATTTAATTCGTTGTTCTTTCGAAATCGCCAATGCCGATTGAGAACGCGCCGTAACCCTCGTGCCATTCAAAAAGGCAATGTTCGGGAAATGGTTCGTAAATCCATTTTGATGAACCGCCTTTTATTAGCTGCATCACCTTTGAAATCGAAATTGTCGAAGGCATCGAAATTAATGAATGAACGTGGTCGTCAACGCCGCCCGCCGACAGAAGTTTGATTTTATTTTCCCGTCCGATACCGCCGACATATTGAAAAAGGCGCGGCTGTAATTCGGACGTAATCATCGGACGGCGTTCATTGGTGCTGAAAACGCAGTGATGATGAGAATTGACGAATGAATGGGACATTTTGATGTTCCCCTTTGTTCTTTCGTCCGTACGGGACTGAAGTTTTGTTCACATTTTACCCAACGATAAATTGTTGGGCTATTAACGATCGTTCCTACGAAACGGAAAACGAAATGACTTGCAAACCAACCGAATATCTTAAACACGGCAACACCTGCTACGAAGGCTAGAATCAAAAATCGCGTAAGGTGAATTAATACTTCTTTTGTTTCTAACATTTTACTTTCCTGGTGGTGTAAGTTCAGAGCAATTTTTATTCAGTTTCCATCATTCAGCGAAACGTTGAATGATGAAATGCCAATCATATTCCAAACGCAACTTTTAATTCACACTTCATCATTTATTTGCCCATTTCGAGCTCTTCCGAAATTCCAGCACCGTTATTTGTTGATACGCGGCGCTCGGGCGGCCGGGTTTGCGGGCGAGCTGGGTTTTGATGAGTTTGACTAGTTTGGTGACGCTCGCCGCACCATCGTAAAGAACCGCGTCGCGGGCGTCCTTGGCGTTGCCGTCAGCGGCAATTGCTGACTTGGCGGCGTTGTTTTTGGCTTCGAGCGCGGCGTATTTGGCTTCGATCGCGGGAACTGTCACCTTGTCGTCGTTCGGTTTATAGCTGCCTTTCGTGCGAAGCAGGGCGAGAATGTCGGCAACATAAGCGCTCATATTGTCGAAGCTGCGCGCCGAGCCCGAACGCGTTCGGGCGGGCGGCGGCGTGGCGGCGCCTGCGGCGGGTTGTCCGGTCTTTTTGCCCGGCGAGTAAAATTTACGGACGATCGAGGCGAGATCGTTCGTCAAGGCCGGGTCGTTGGGTTCGACCTCGGCCGCGCGTTTGATGTTGACGACGTATTTGTCGAGCTCTTCGTATTCGTCCTGAAGTTCGCCGACGGCGCGCGCCGCTTCCGAGGCGTCAAGGGCGTCCAAAACGGCTTTCGCTTTCGTTAATTTATGCCGCAAAGCCGACGGCATAATTAATGACTGGTTCGGATAATAGGCCGCACCGAGTCCTTCAAGAATGATCACGACCGTCTCGAAATTAGCGACGGTTTTTGCATGTCCGGTTTCCATAAATATACTATTCCGGGAGTTTTCTCTTGGGTTTCGGGTTGAAATTTTCGGGAAATCGGGAGTTTAACGCTCGGGGGGGAAACCTTGGAGTTCACGGGAGAAACGCAAAAAGAAAACTCTTTTTTTCAGCATCGCAGTTCTCGGGAAATTTTACGGTAAATCCGATTTCCAAAAAACACTAAATGCGCAACGAAGGACAATATACAAGGAGTCAAACTTAAAGTCAATACATTTTTTTTGCCGGCCGCAAGACCGCAGTTTGAAGTTGGATCTGCCCGCGAAAAACACGAAAAACACGAAAAAAACAAAGACTTAATTCTTTTTTCGTTCCTCGCAGGAAACATAAATAAAGACGCTCTTTTCAGAGCGTCTCACAATGTACGATTTTCGAAACTCCGACAAATCACCAATTTTTTCTTTGTACCATTCTGCACTGAGAATGAAAAGAGCGGGAAAATATTTCTCCGCTCTTTTTATGTGTTGCAGTTTTATTTGGTTAAGGTACAAAAACGTTTGGAATTGGACGGTCTCCCGTCGTTCCGAAATTGGTGATCAGAATTCCGGCGGTCGTCCGGTTAATGAACCATGTCGAACTCGACGGACGGAAAATGCCGGCATCCGTTTTGCCGTCGCCGTCGTAATCACCCGGCACCGGTGAATCACCTGAGGTGCCAAAAGGAAATGAAAAATATGAATTATCCTCGCTTCGCTGGATAAACCATTCGCCGGTTGACGGCCGAAAGATTGCAATGTCTGCCTTGCCGTCACCCGTATAATCGCCTTGCACGGGCTTATCGGCCGAAACTCCGAAACTGAAGACGCGGAACTGATTATCCGAACTTCTGACATACCACCAGCTGCCATCTGAAGGTCGGAAGATGGCAATGTCCGTTTTACCGTCCCCGTCATAATCGCCCACGACCGGTAAGTCCCCCGATGTGCCGAAATTTGTAATAATTGTCCCGCCGGTTGATTTTTGTATAAACCATTCATTCGTCGAAGGACGGAAAACGGCAACATCGGCTGTCTCATCGCCGTCATAATCCGCCGGAACGGGAATATCGCCGGAAGCGCCAAAAGGAAATGAGAAATAACTGCCATCTCCCGAGCGCAGAACAAACCATTCGCCGGTAGACGGTCGCCAAAAAGCGATGTCGGTTTTGCCATCACCACTGAAATCCGCAGGAACAGGCTTGTCAGTTACTTGCCCGAATTGAGCGGCCGGAACTTGACCATCCAAGGAGCGTGAATACCACCATTCACCAACCGATGGGCGAAAGATCGAAATATCTGTTTTTAAATCACCGTCGAAGTCAAAAGCTTTTTGATGGATAACGCTGCACGGATTCTGTAAAATACCGACATTATTTGAATTATAGCTCGAAAAAGCAATATCCTTTCTTCCGTCACGGTCAAAATCGTCAACTGCTACGGAGGAAACGGCGGTACTAACAACCTCATCCGTTCTCGGCGCGAAATTGATGAAACCCGATCCCATACTTGTATTTCGGAGTGTTGATACATGACTAAACTGGATATTTGCAAAAACAAGATCGTCCTTACCGTTATTATCGATATCGCCAACAACAATTTGAGTAAGTCCGGCGTTAAGGTCCTGCGGCGGTACGGTAAAATCAATTTTTGGCGCGAAGCTTATATTTGAAGTTCCCGAACTTGTATTTCTCAATACCGAAACAATTCCGTCATTATTTAATCTGTTGGTGAGGGCCAGATCCTTTTTCCCGTCGCCGTCAAAATCTCCAGCCGTGATTGAAAAAGGATTGTCATTTACAGTGAAATCGGTCTTTGCAGCAAAACTAATTGTTCCGGCGGCAGAACTCGAATTTCTAAATATTGAGATTGCGGTTCCGATATTATTTGTTGCGGCAATATCGGGTTTACCGTCTCCATCCAAATCAGTTATGACCAGTGAACTCGGGGTTGAGTTAACCGGCAAAGCGACGGCTTGGGCAAAACTAATTGTGCCAGGCGTACTACTGGTATTTCTCAATATGCTTAGACCATTCGAACTGTAATTTGCAACGGCAATATCATATTTACCATCGTTGTCGAAATCGCCAGTACTAATATAGCGCGGATTATTCCCCACATTAAAATCCAATCGCGTTGCGAAACTTATTGATCCGGGTGTGGTAGTTGTATTGCGGAAAACTGAAATACTGCCCAGGCTGGAATTTGCAATAATCACATCAATTTTGCCATCAGCATCAAGGTCATTAAGTTCCACCCAATAAGGATTCGAATTTGAAGCGGCAGGATAATCAATGCTTGGGCTAAACTTGGGGCTTCCCGCCAGGACACTTGAGTTTTTCAATATTGAAAACGTATTTGTAGTATTGTTGGCGGTAATTAAATCTTTTTTGCCGTCATTGTCCAAATCTCCAACTGCTATTGAAAAAGGATTCGTTCCAAGACTGCCGATGGCATATTCGGAACGAGCATAAAACATCACGAAGCCAATCCCGATACTCTTGTTTTGCAGAAGTGAAATATTATTAGATTGGGAATTGGTAACCGTTAAGTCTATTTTACCGTCACCATCAAAATCTGCCCCGGCGATTCCGGCCGGAACTTTGGCAACCCCGAATTCCTTTCTGAGTTCGAAACTCACACCGCCGCCGGTACCGCTGTTTCTTAAGATACTTACTGTGTTTCCCGAATTAACAGTTGCCAAATCTTGTTTTCCGTCACCGTCAAAATCTTTTGCTACGATGGATTTTGGTCCGAGTCCGGTAAAAAAATTTACTTTCGCGGCAAAACCGATTGTTCCAGCGCCCGAGCCGTTATTTCTAAGTACGGTAATGCTGTATGAAAAAGAGTTTCCCGTCGCGATATCCGGCTTACCGTCGCCATTCAGATCGGCAATCGTTACGGAAAGCGGATCTGATCCTGAGAATGTCCCTACGGAGAAATCAATTTTCGGTGCAAAACTGAGAGTTCCCGAAGTAGTATTTCTTAAAACCGAAACCGTATCCGAATTATTACTGGGGACAAGATCAAATTTGCCGTCACCATCAATGTCTCCGACCGCCACGGCTCTCGGCTGTGAGCCGGTAGCAAAGGAAACCGGGGCATTAAAATTAGGAGATCCGGGGCCGGAACTCGTGTTAATTATGATTGATACATTGTTTGATGAATTAAGTCCAACAATATCGGGCTTAGCGTCTCCATTAAAATCGGCAATTGCAATTGAACCGGAGGCTGCCCCCGGAAATGAAACCATCGGCGCAAAACTAAGTGTCCCGGCCGCACTGCCGGTATTTCTTAAAAGCGAAATCGTAGAATCCAATGAATTTGAGACAACAATATCTTTTTTTCCATCACCGTCAATATCAGCAA
>JANLTD010000953.1:0-1950 GCA_031362765.1 Acidobacteriota bacterium
GACGGTGTTCATTATTTTCCGAATGGATTTACCGCCGCCGCCGATGTTCGCTTGACCTCAAGTCTGGCGTTTCGACAGGTTTTCTCGGACGGAATTCAGCAAATCATTTCGCCCATCGAAGTTTCGCAAGTCTTTGTCAACAAAAGTTGGAATAATTACACGCTCAATCTGCTTGCGCGTTCACAGGTCATTTCAATTCCCAACGTCCGCATCAAAACAAAAAATCTGCCGAGCATCAATTTCGACAAACGTCCGTCGGAAATTTCTTTCTTGAAAAACGTTTATTTTTCATTCAAAACCAGTCTCGAAGGCGTTTCGCGGCGTGAAGAAGTTGACGATCCGGTCCTTTATTTTCAACAAACCGGAAGTGTTCCCGTCGTATCGCCGGCACTCGGACAGCGTTTCGATATTCACCCGCAGATCTCGATTCCGTTTAATTTCAAATACGTAACATTTACAGCTACTGCCGGCACGCGCGTCACTTATTATTCAAATTCTTTCAACGATATGCGCCGTGTTGTCGGGCATGATGTCGTCCGCAGCTACGGCGAGTTTGAATTCGATGTCCGACCGGTCGCGCTCGCGCGAAATTTCTACGCTAAAAACAACGCGTTTCGTTTTCGCCATGTCATCGAACCGTATGCAACTTATCGTTTAGTGAGAGGTGTCAGCAATTTCAACCGTATCATCCGCTTTGATTATACAGACACCGAAACCGACACAAACGAGATCGAATTCGGACTGACAAATCGTTTCTACACCCGCAAATATACCGAAGCGGTCACGCCTGAAGCCCAAAAACGTTTGCAGGACAATCCCGAATTAAACAAAAATCCGCTCGCCGTGCAGCCTTACGAAATGTTCACGCTGACGATTCGCGGAAAATATTTCTTTGACAAAACCTTTGGCGGCGCTTTGATTCCGGGACGCAGAAACCAATTAGCGCCGATCACCGCGCTCTCGTTTTACACCTTCGGCGGCGTTCCGCGCCGTTTTTCGCCACTCAATATTGACGCCACCTATCGCCCCCGAAAAACGATCTTCGCCAATACCAGAATGGATATCGGCATCCAGGGCGGCGGACTTCGAGCGATCTCGGCAACGGTCGGCTACGACACGAAACTGTTCAAATTATTCCAGACCTTTTATTACACCCGCGCCGTGTCCCTGATTCCGTCACTCGCGCAATACGCTGATTCAACCGGTAAAGAAGCCGGAACCTTACGCGGTTCACAATGGAGCCCGACCGTTTTTATCGGCAGCCGCGACAAAGGACTTTACGGCGGCGCCTCGCTCTTTTTCGACTTCCAAAACCGCCGCAATACCAAGACCTCGCCGCTCATCAGTTCGCTTTTCACGCTCGGCTACGCATATGACTGCTGCTCGGTGGCAATGCAATACTACACCTTCAACGTCGGCGCCCGCCGTGAAAACCGCTTTGTCTTCAGCTTCCGCCTCAAAGGCATCGGCGCTTTTGGAACAGAACAATTCGGACAGGGTTTGCGGTAAGGAATCAACTATTAATTGCATTATCCTCCGCCATTTCCATCAACGGATGGCGGGTAAAGGTGTGTCCGCAGGAAAAACAGGAAATTGACGATGCCGTTTCACGTCGTGGCCGGACTTACCGCAATTGCAAGGCATCACAACGATTTTGATCGTTTCTCAATAAGAATCAGCGAATTTTCCGAACCGGCAAAGAAGTCGCCATTCCTTTGTTTCTCTCTAAAATCCGCCGATCGAATCCATCTACACGAAGCGAAAGCAGGGACCATAATTTCCGTTACCATTTGGAATTGGTATCGCCATCAGAGCAACAGCTGATGGCTTTAAGCTGAACATTGCCCCAACCGCTTCATCCAGCGAACCGCCTTCCCATGCAACTTGAAGTTGATTAAGCATTGTTGAATAATTACTGTCAAACTCTTCTAATAATGACCAAACTTCCGG
>JANLTD010000974.1:0-3895 GCA_031362765.1 Acidobacteriota bacterium
CAATTTTGCGATCCGGTGCTAAACCCCGATAACAGTCAAATGACTCTTGCGCAATATACGGCTCCGACCGGAAGATCCGCCGTTAAATGCATCAGAAGAGGCACCCACAGCGTGTTCAATTTCAAAGGGCTTCGTCCAAACGGTGTCTATACGATTTGGATCGTCCTGCCGGATTCAATACCAGGTCCGCCAATTGGCGTCGGCGGTCTCGGTCGCACTTCTGTGAGCGAAAACAGCTTCGTTGCCGATGACACCGGCGAAGGGCAAATCGGTCGAACGACACCCGAACAAGATCTTTCGATTTTCGGACACGTCGGGCCGTGTATGCTTGATGCGCCTTTTTTGTTCGAGTTGGTTTATCACGCTGACGGTCTGACGTACGGCGGCGATCCCGGACCGCCCAATACGTGGGTGACGAATGCTCGATTCCTTTTCCCGTAAATTGACCGGCAGTCTTGTACCGGTGGGCTGATCCAAAAGGGTGAGGCCCATCGGCAAGATAGTCGTTTCTAAATGAAGGATAATCTGAATGGAAAGAGGCAACAATTCCCGTCCGATGGCTGACACTCAAGAATGCCGTCAAGTGAGTCGCAAACGTCGAGACTGAATTTGTTTGAACCGGCAAGGTTTTTCTCGTTTGTAATTGGCTGCGAAAGACTTTGGCACTCATTTTCGAAAAACGATTCGTCCGCCGACGATTGTCGCAACCGCTGCACCGTGAAATGTCCAGTTGTCAAAAGGCGAGTTTTCAGACTTCGATTTCGAGCTTGAATTCTTGTAAATCCATTCAAGGGTCGGGTCTAAAATTGTAATATCAGCGATCGAACCGACTTTTAAGGTTCCGCGATCTTTAAGGCGGAAAATCTTCGCCGGATTGGTCGAACAAAGCTCGACCAATTTCACCAGATCAATTACGCCTTTGTGGACGAGTTCGGTAAAGGCGAGACCGATTGCCGTTTCAAGCCCGGTAATGCCCATCGGCGCGCGGTCGTATTCGAGGGCTTTTTCGTCAGCGTGGTGCGGCGCGTGGTCAGTCGCGATCGCGTCAATTGTGCCGTCTTTGATTCCTTCCAAGATCGCTTCGAGGTGTTCTTCGCTTCTGAGCGGCGGCGACATTTTCGTGTTTGTGTCGTAGCCTTCGACCGCGCGGTCGGTCAGCGTAAAATGATGCGGTGCGACTTCGCAGGTCACGCGGATGCCTTCCGATTTTGCGCGGCGGACGGCTTCGATCGCTCCTTTCGTCGAGATATGCGCGATATGCAGATGCGCGCCGGTTTCTTTGGCGAGATAAATATCGCGCACCACATCGAGATCTTCGGCGAGCGCCGGCATTCCTTTCAAACCGAGCAGCAGCGAAATCCGGCCTTCGTGCATCACGCCGCCATGGCTAAGCGATTTGTCTTCACAATGGTCAACGACCGGCAGATCAAAATCCTTCGCATATTCCATCGCGCGGCGCATCATTCCGGCATTCGGAACGGGACGTCCGTCGTCCGAAACGGCGACCGCACCGGCCGCTTTCATCTCGCCCATTTCAGCGAGCTCCGCGCCGTTCGATTCTTTGGAGATCGCGCCGACCGGAAACACATTGGCTAATTTCGCGCGTTCGGCTTGCTCGATCATATAACGCGTGATCGCCGCATTATCGTTGATTGGCTGCGTATTCGGCATCGGGCAAACGCTCGTCCAGCCGCCCGCGACCGCCGCCGCCGCGCCGGTCGCGATCGTTTCCTTGTGTTCCTGACCGGGTTCGCGAAGATGAACATGGAGATCAATAAACCCCGGCGCGACGAGCAATCCGCTCGCGTCAAAAACTTCCGCGTCGGCGGGCGCCGATTCGTTTTGCCGGAGCCACGCGACGACACGCCCGTCTTCGATCAAAACATTCATTCCCGTATTTTCTTGTCCGATTGGGTCAATCAAATGACCGTTGGCGATTAAAAGTTTCATTTATTGGATGTTGAATTTGGCTATTAGTTATTGCCCTTAATAATTTTGAATACTGTTTCGGTTAAATTATCTGCTTTTCTAAAAGAATATTATTGCAATCTAAAATCTACTATAAAATATAATCTGCAATACTAGCCTTCGTAAAATGAAAGGATTATACTTGTCAAAAAAATGAAGGTGTGTGTATGAAAAGAATCACTTATTTGTTCTTCATTCTCGCGAGTCTTATTGGCTGTTTGTTCGTTAAAAACATATCGGCTTGTTCTTGCTACGTATTGCCACCGATTTATCAGGCATACGAAACCTCAGATGCAGTATTCATTGGTAAAGTTATCAGTTCAAATGCGCCGAAAGACCGAAGCGAATATCAAGGTGGTGATATTATTTTCAATATCGAAGTCATTGAAAATTTCAAAGGTGCGAAAGGCAAAGAAATAAAATTAGATCGCGGTTCGATGAGCAGCAGTTGTTACAGTGGATATACAATCGGCGAAACTTATTTGTTTTATGCCTCTGAAAAAAACAATTCCGGCTTTTTTGATGGAAATGTGAAGGGCGAAAATATTGTTTATCAGGGAAGTTTTTGCAACCGAACTACAAATTTGAGAGATGGACAAGATCAGATTTTTTTTATTCGGGAAATGCTTGCTGGAAAGCCTGAGCCGCAGATTTATGGTTCTGTCGGCAAAGGTGATTCCGAACCCAATACATTTGATTGGCGTTATCAGTATTTAAGCGGAATCAAAGTTATCTTAAAGGGTGACAACGGGCAAATCGAAACGAAAACCGATAAAAACGGAATTTTCAGGTTTAATAATATTCCGCAGGGAGAATATATATTAACCACAAGTCCACCGCAGATTTATAAAACATATTTTCCTGAAGAAGAATTTTTTCAGATCCTTCCTGATAAAAGGATTTATACGGGGAGAAGCAACGGTTATCCGACAAAAAGTTTTTATGCCCATTTCGGACTCGGGTGGAATAACAAATTTGAAGGCAATATTCTCGATATCAACGGAAAGCCTTTAAGCAAATGTGTCATAGAATTCTTGCCGGAAGCTAAGAAAAATGATGTGATGATCCCAAATTATAATGCAGATGGACCTGACAATCAGCGAGAAGACGGTTCATTTTTTTTTAACGGAAAAACTCCCGGTAAATATGTTTTGGCGGTTGAAATTTATACGCCTTCGCCAAACGGCTTGAAAAAACGCTTTTTCTATCCGAGTACGGAAAACCCCGCCAATGCACAGGTTTTTGATATAATTGCGACAACAAAAATTCAAAATATTCAATTTAAGGTGCCCGTCATCACACGACAAATCAAGGGAACAATAACATGGTCTGACGGAACTTCTTTAGGACGGCATGGTTGGTTTGTGTTGACCAAACTTGAAGACTCGGCTTCAAAGGAAAATACCATGTTTAATTGGAACAGTTCGGCAGAAACCGGCGAATTTTCAATTCAGGCTTTTGATGGTTTCGATTATTTTCTGCATTTGAGTGTTTCTTACTATGATAAGGAAAAAAACAGCAAGACGATCAAAATTGAACCAATGAAAGTAAAAGTCGGCGAAAATCTCGAAGACCTGAAAATCGTTGTTGAAAAACCTGCGGATTTTGCCTGTATGGAATATGATTGTAAAAAATAAAAATGGCGGCTTTTATTTTTAGCCTTTAAACTCCGCAATAACTTCGATCTTCCCGACAATGTTTCGGTTAAATTCTTCCAAATCTTTCAATAAGTATTTGCATCAATGAGTTTGACCGAATAGTTGCCGAAAACACTATCGGCAGATAAAAGCGAGAGATTTTCAATATTTGCTTGCGTGATTAACAAACGGTCGAACGGATCTTTGTGGATTAGCGGTAATTTGGCAACGGCTAAAGTATGTTCGTGATTGATTTCAAGCCATACAAAATTTGCTCTTTTTAATCTGTC
>JANLTD010001036.1:0-7467 GCA_031362765.1 Acidobacteriota bacterium
CAGCGGCTATCGTTTTGTAACCTCGGTCAAAGCCGTCAGCGATGACGAATGGCAAAAGAATTTACCTGCCGAAAGCCAACAAAAGGGCGACAAAACGTCCGCCGAATCAGTGTTTGATTCGATTGCCGTGCTGCCGCTCGAAAACGAAAGCGGCGATTTGGAAATTGATTATTTGGCCGACGGATTGACCGAAAGTTTTATCAACAGTCTGTCGCGCATTGCCGATCTGAAAGTAATCGCCCGCAATACCGTCTTCCGCTACAAAAATAAAGATGCCGAACCTGTGGAAGTCGGCGAAACGCTTGCTGTCGCGGCCGTCTTGACCGGACGCATCAGAGTCATCAAAGACAACCTGATGATCAGCGTCGAACTGATCAAGGTCGCCGACGGCTCCCAAATCTGGGGAACCAAGATCAATCAACCCTTTTCGGATATTATCGAAGTTCAGGAAAAAATAATCTTCGCCGTGTCGGAAAAACTCCGCTCAGAAATCAGCAATGTCGCCAAAAAATCGCTCACAAACCCCATTACAAACAACGCAGAATCATACAGACTTTATTTGAAAGGAAAATATCTGTTGGAAAAATGGACAGTGGAGGATGTTCGGAAAGCAATTGTGTGTTTTGAGAAATCGGTTTCGTTTGACCCGATAAATGTGTATTCTTATGTTGAGTTGATTGAATGTTATTTTTCACTATACTTCTCCGATTACATTTCATACAAAGATGTGCTAAATAAAATCAAACCGATGCTCACTATTGTATCTGAACTAAATCAATCGCTAGACGTAGTTCAAACAATGTACGGCAGAAAAGAAATGTATTTGGCATGGAATTTCAAAGAAGCCGAAAAATATTTTCAATATGCCTTAACCCTAAATCCCAGTTGTTTAAGGGCTCGTATTTGTTATTCGGATCTTTTAGTCATTTCAGAAAAATTTTCAGAAGCATTAAAGGAATTACAACAAATAATGCTGATCGATCCGCTTTCCTATCTAACTTACAAAAGAATCGGTAGATTATTTTACAAAATGGGGCAATTTGAAAATGCTATTTCGTACCTGAAGGATGCGCTTGAATTAGAACCAGCCGATTATGTAGCACTCACCTTATTGGGTACAACTTTAATAGAATTAGAATATTATAATGAGGCTTTGGAGATTCTTCAAAAATCTCAGTCTATTCAACATAATATAGAAACCTTATCAATGATTGGTAGTGTCTTTGCTCGAACTGGCAACAAGGAAAATGCTTATCAAATAATTAACCAGATAAAATTGGAGTCAAAACACAACAGTCAGCACTCAATTAAACTTGCAAAAATATATCTAGATTTAGGGGAAAAAGAAAAGGCTTATGAGTTTTTGGATGAAACTATTAACGAACACGAGGTAGATATTATCGCATTAAAATTAGACCCCAGATGGACAGCCATACGCCATGAAACAAGATTCAAAGAACTTGTTTTGAAAATAGGACTTCCAATTTAGTCAATCAAAATTTTAGGTATTCAATGAGTTTTTTAACAAACGCTTTTAATTAAAATTATCAATTAATTGCTTTTTGATGACACTGAATAAAAGATTGACATTCATTTTTCAATATTGCGTAAGTAACCGTGTTCATTTCATAATGGACGATTTTCTCACATAAAAGCATTCTGACTTTTTCCAAAACATGAAGCGAAGCAAGATTATCAGGGTCGGTTACGGCATAAATTTTCTTGAATGATAATTTCTCAAAACCGAATTTCAAACACTCTTCGGCGGCTTCGGTCGCAAAACCTTTTCCCCAATATTCTTTCAAATAGCCGAAAACGATCGCGATTTCCGTCGTTTTATCGAAATACTGAAAGCCGCAATAGCCAATCATTTTTCCGGCATTTTTTTCCGTTACGCACCATACACCAAACCCCCTTTCTTCCCAATATTTGAGGCATTTTTCCAAAAGAATCTTCAGTTGCTCGCGGTTTCTCTGATTTTGGGGTGAAAGATATTTTTGAACCTCAGCATCATTAAAAAGCACAAACGCCGCGTCCAAATCCTTCGGCTCAAACATTCTCAACAAAAGCCGCTCGGTTTCAATCTGCGGGTAATAAAAGCCGTTCGCGTTATTGTTGGATTTCGTCAAGTAATTCATATCAATCACCTATATAAAATTCAAACAGCCCGCTGATTTCTCAACAAGGCTGTTTAGCGGCGTGGTTTTGACAATCTATTGGGTAATACTACTAAAATTTCAGATACCCCATTAATCCTGTACGACAATACCACATTCAGTTTGGGTATCTCTAACATCTTGCACTACGCCCCCACCAAAGTCTTGGACAATAATACCAATAATATCCTGAACAACAATTCCCCAATCTTTCTTTGATTCCGTACAAGACTGCGGTTCATTTCCTCTCAAATCGCTCAATAAAATCCCAGCATTCGCCGTTCCTGTTCCAATCATTAAAGTTACCGCCAAAACAAATCCCATCATCAAGTTTCTCAAGTTTTTCATTTTTTCTTCTCCCGTCTATTTTTATTTCGAACCTTTGGTTTCCTGCACTCCATTAATACAATCAGCGTGCCAAACGTATTTGAAGTTCAAAAGTGCCATTAAGCTCCGTTTATACTGAACTTACGGAGAGTTTGACGATCTGTTGTATGATTGATACGATTTTCGACAAAGTGAGTAACGAGTATGCAAATCAAACAGATGTATTTACCTATGTTATTGAATTGTGATAGTTTACGAAAATAATGTTATGCCACATCAGTATTCAGTGACAACTTGGTATACAGTTTAGGGTTTTGCCTAAAACCTCGAATTTCCAAATGAGTTTGAAGGCAAAATTGCTTGTTTATGGGCAAATTCGTTTTTAATGCAGTGCTTTCCCAAATTTACGCTTCAATCCAGGTTCGTGCATCCTCGTAATCAAACAAAAGATATTATGTGTTAGAACTTTACACATTGCTTCGTTAACCATCAAAGTTTGGTCTTACTTCTCAAAGGAACACCGAACTTTGATTTAGCAAAAAGGTCTGGATTTATCAGCTTCAAAATGTTACTCTATCGAAGGTAATAAGGTTACCGACTGAAATCACCTGTCCTTTTCTACAACAAACAAACCACTTTAAACTGACAAACGTCAGTATTTTAATCTTCTTTTGTGATGAATCGAGATTCAATCTCCAACTATTATAAACTTTCAATAGCCGTGCTAGGCGGAGTGTGTCTTACGTTTGCACTGTTCAAAATAAAAGCGGATGTTTTTTCTTGGAAGTTTGAACTTTTATTTCTCTTCACTATATTAATTGCTCCTCGAATGAGCATAATATTACCTCGTTCAAAATTCATTCTGAGCTTTTCCGACTCAATTATTTTCCTCACATTTTTATTATTTGGCGGCGAAGCTGCGATAGTTATCGCGACAATTGAAATGTTTGCTAACTGTCTGTACCTTCGGTATTTAGGTGCACACATCAATCAATTCACACTGGCTTTTAATGTTGGCGCAATTTCAATTTCCACAGGTTTCACTTATTTAATCTGGAATTTGATGATTCAATTTATCAATTTAGATATATTTTCATCTAATACACCGAACCTAATAACAACGTTGGGAATTTTAGCGTTAAGTCAATTTTTGGCGAGTTCAAGTTTAGCCTCAATTTACTATGCAGTAAAAACGAGCAAAAACCCATTTGACACTTGGAAAAAAGAAGGCTTCCCAAGCTCAATGACTCATTTTGCAGGAGCAGGTTTGGCGGGCATTGTTTTTAAGTTGTTGAATTTCGCCGATGTTTTTTCGATTGCTATTTCGTTGATTATTTTTGCGGTTGTTTATTACACTTATCGGCAGATCATCGCTGAAATGACGAATTCGATCGAGCAGGCGGAACAGGCGGAGCGCGAAAAGGCAGAGGCGGAACGCGAAAAACGGATCGCGATTGAAAAGTACGCCGAAGAACTCTCTTTATCGTTGAGCAACGAAGAAGATACCAGCAAGGCTTTGAGAAAAAGCCAAAAGGCTTTTCAGCATCAGGCTTTACACGATTCGTTGACCAATCTTCCGAATCGCGCTTATTTTGGCGAGATATTAAAAGAATTAATTGCCGATACAAAAAAAGGAGTGCACGGAAATTCTTATGTTTTATTTTTAGATATTGCCCGTTTTAAGACAATTAACGACAGTCTCGGACATACGATGGGAGATAAGGTCTTAATTACCGTAGCCAAATGGTTTTTGCGGATGCTGCGCCGTATTGACGCGGTCGCCCGATTGGGCGGCGTCGAATTCTCCATCGTTTTGAGATATCTGGCGACAATTGAAAAGGCTGAGAAAATCGCGTGGAAGATCCATCAAAAAATTGCCCAGCCGTTTTCATTGAGCAAATCCAAAATTTATACGAGTGTGAACATCGGTATCGCGCCGATCGAAGCCGAATACGAAACGCCCGAAGACATTTTGCGCGATGCCGATATCGCAATGCACTTTGCCAAAGATCAGGAGTCCGGCGTGGCGTGTTTTACCAAGGAATTGCGTGAGCGGTTTGTCGAGAAAGCGGTGATCGAAGCCGAGTTGCGTTTTGCGATCGAACGCGGCGAACTTTCAATGAACTATCAACCGATAGTTTCCCTGAAAGATGGATCTTTGATCGGTTTTGAGGCGCTTTTGCGTTGGAATCATTCCGAAAAAGGTTTTATTTCCCCTTTCCAGTTTATTCCGATCGCCGAAAATTCCGGCTTGATCGTCCCGATCACAACCTGGATCTTGAAGCAAACCTGCGCCCAATTGGCTGCCTGGCAAAAAATCTCTCCGGCTCATCGTGAACTTATTGTCAGTGTCAATATTTCCGGCAAGCATTTAAGTTTCCAAAGTTTACTTGTTGATGTTGAAGACGCGCTCGAGAAAGCCGATCTTTCACCGGCGTTTCTGAAATTGGAGATCACGGAAAGCGCGGCAATGGAAAATGCCGAACAAACGATCCGCATGCTGGCGCATTTAAAATCTCTTGGAGTTCAGCTTTCGATCGACGATTTCGGAACGGGTTATTCAAGTTTGAGTTATCTTCACCGGCTCCCGTTCGACACGCTCAAGATCGATCGTTCCTTTGTCAATACGGTCGGCGAACACGGTGAACATTCAGAGATCCTGCAAACGATTATTTCGCTCGCCAAAAACTTAAGGATGCGGGTCATAGCCGAAGGAATTGAAACAGAAAGCCAGCTCAACGTATTGAAAAACTTAGGCTGCGATTACGGGCAAGGATATCTGATGTCGCGTCCTCTGACAGTCGAGGTGATGGAAGACCTGCTGCAGTATAAAAAGAATTGGATACCGTCTGCGAATGTTGAAGAAATAGCAGCCTCGCCGATAAATCACTCAATCGAGGCCGAAATCAATATTTTTTAGCACAATTTACGGATAAAACAGTTCAATTCCAATTCAAATGCCAAGTGAGGCAATTCCGGCCGGTGCGGCAAGATCGTCAAAGCTCAGACTGCTGACGGGAATGTTTAAGCCGACATCTTCGGGACGCAAGACGACCAATTCCTGCCCAAGCGCTTCGTTTGAGATCTCTTTGATTCGTGAAGGTTTGAAACTTTTGCCGATGACGAGGATCTTTTCGAGGAAACTGCCTTCGGTCGAAGCCAAACGGTCTTTATAAAACATCAGCAAGCGATAGATCTCGTCGTCGGTTTCGTTGTCGTTGCAGGTCACGCTGCGAACCACAACAGGCTCGTCGCGGCGCATTAAGAGTGCCGTAAAACCGTCACTTTGCGCACTTATCAAAAGCGCATCCGATTGAGCATTTTTGTCCATCAGCCAATTTGCCTCGCTGACGGCCCGCGGCAATATCAATCCGGTTTGCCAGCCGAACGTCTCAAACAATGTTTCATATTCTTGTAGCACTGAAAGTTTAACGGCGGTCGCAAAATAACGCGCCTTGCCTTCGCTGTCGGGCGAGATCTTGTTAAGTGAAAGCCGCAACTCGGCCGCCGGTGCGCCAAATCCGTTTTCGGCTTTCCAATCGAGAATTTCGCCCAGTTCTCTCTTTGAAGCCGGTTCACCGTCAAGCGTCAGGATCGCCGTTCGCGCCGTATTTCCCGGCAGGCTGACCGACCAACGTTTTTGGCTTTGCAAGCCGGCTTTGACACAAACTTCTTCAAGCATTGCCAGCATTTCCGATTGGCTCGCAATATTTCGATCGCTAAAACTCGGATTGAGAAGATTTTCGGGCAATTCGATGGTCGCGGCTTGTTTGATACCGAATTGCCGTCGGCCTTCTTTTTGCAGAGCGAGTGCGGTGATAAATTCTTTTTCGAGGCCGAGCGCGGCTTTCGGGTAATTCGGTTGAAACATCTTTTTAGTGGAGAGTGGAGAGTGGAGAGTGGAGAGCCGGAGTTTTTCATTTAACTCTCCACTCTCTACTCTCCACTCTCTACTCATTAATAGTCTGCAAATTGTTTATCGTCGCTGTCTGTCCCTTCGGCAAGACTTTTGACATTAACAAGACCTTGTCCGCCATCCGGTGAAGTTTTATCTTCGCCTAAAATTGCATTCCAGGTAGATTTTTCAGTAATCGGATCAACAGGCATTTCCTGTAGATATTTTTCTTTGACCAGATCTTCAAGCGACGACGGTAATTTGCCTTTGTCGGTGGTAAATTGGTCAATCGCCCGCCGCATCTGCCACAGGTTTTCTTTCAAAACGGTTTCGCGCGCGTGCTGCATCGTTCGTTGATAAGCGGGCAGTGCGATTGAAAGCAGAATAATCATGATGAACATCGTGATCATCAACTCAAAAAGCGAAAAACCCTTTTGCGATTGGTTTTTGGTCTTTGGTTTTTGGTCTTTGGAAAGACTTTTACCTTTTGCCTTTTGCCTTTTTACTTTTAAAAATTTACCAATCACTGTATTTTTCTCCATTCAAGGCTTCTTCGTCTGAGGCCGAGCGGACATCAAAAACATTAACCTCGTCCCAACTTCCGGCGTCTTTTGTTTGATATGACGAGCGATAGTTCCAATCTGTCTTTCCCGTCATCGGATCAATCGGTATTTCGCGCAAATAAACTTTGCTAACTTCCTTGGATTCAGCCGAATCAGTCGCGTTTTTTTCGTCAAACACGCCTCTCTGCTGAGTGTTTAGTCCGCGAGCTTTGACCCTCACACCTTTTACCAACATCTCAAGGTCCGGCGGAAACCGGTCGATATTTTCCGTGTCGAAAATTTTGCAATCGTCAATCACGACGCGGCTTCGCGGATCAGCCGGAATATTTCCGCCTTGTTGCGCCGGGTTCCCAGTGACGACGGCGCCCTGCGGGCACGCTCCGATCGTATCGCGCTTAAATTCGTCGATCGCATTGCGCATGATCAGCAAACTCTCTCGCAGTCGCATTTCCTTTTGGCGTTTGACAGCGTTTTGCGCAAGCGGATTCGTTCCCAAATCTAGCTCCGTAAGCACCGAAAGCGTGAC
>JANLTD010001074.1:0-2975 GCA_031362765.1 Acidobacteriota bacterium
AAGATTAATTCACAACTTTATTACTTAGGGCTTCCTAAGTATAATCACGGAGTATAATAGTAGCAGTTTTACTTAAATCTATTCAATTCCTGATCTGGGAGGCTTTATCATGTCCGAGAAAATCACGCGTTCGTTTCTGCAAAGAGTCATTTTTGCTTTCATAATTATTTGTTCGTCATTTGTTACTTTTTCAAACGCCCAAAAGGTCGCGCCGAATCTTTACCAAAGTATGAGCTGGCGAATGATCGGACCGTTTCGCGGCGGACGAACTGTCGGCGCGGTCGGTATTCCTAATCAGCCCAATGTTTTTTATATCGGCGTGAACAACGGCGGCGTTTGGAAGACGACCGATGCCGGGCGCACGTGGAAACCGATCTTTGACGATCAGCCGACCGGTTCGATCGGCGATGTCGCGATTGCACCTTCAAACCCGAACGTGCTTTACGTCGGCAGCGGCGAGGGCTTGCAACGTCCGGATCTTTCAACCGGCGACGGAATGTACCGATCAAACGACGCCGGAAAAACATGGACTCACTTAGGTTTGCGCGAAGGTCAGCAGATCGCTTCGATCGCGGTTGACCCGAAAGACGAAAACCGTCTGTTCGTCGCCGTGCTCGGGCATCCATACGGACCGAATGGAGAACGCGGCATTTATCGTTCGACCGATGGCGGCAAGACGTTCGTAAAAGTTCTCTATAAAGACGAAAACACCGGCGCGATGCAGGTCGAATTCGATCCGAATAATTCACAGATCATCTACGCGGACCTTTGGGCGGGCAGACAAGGACCGTGGGAAAACGGCGCGTGGCAGGGCAAGGAAAGCGGACTGTTCAAATCTACCGACGGCGGAACCACCTGGAACAAACTAACAAAAGGCTTGCCGACCATCGAACAGGGTTTGGGGCGCATCGGCTTTTCCGTTTCACGCAGCGATTCCTCGCGGCTTTATGCAACGGTTGACGCGAAACCCGAATTTGCCGGGATTTATGCTTCAAAAGATGCGGGCGAGACCTGGCAAAAAGTGAATGCCGACCCAAGACTCTGGGGACGCGGCAGTGATTTTGCCGAGCTCAAAGTTCATCCCGCAAATCCCGACATAATTTTCGTGGCAAATGTCGCTTCGTATAAATCAACCGACGGCGGAAAAACCTTCGGCGATTTCAAAGGCGCGCCCGGCGGCGACGATTATCATCGCATCTGGATCAATCCGAATGAACCGGACATAATGATCATTGCCAGCGATCAGGGCGCGACCATCACGGTCAACGGCGGCGAAACCTGGTCAAGCTGGTACAATCAGCCAACCGCGCAGTTTTATCACGTCATCACCGATAATCAATTCCCGTATTGGGTGTACGGCGGCCAGCAGGAAAGCGGTTCGGCCGGCGTCGCTTCACGCGGCGATACCGGTGCGATCAATGCACGCGACTGGCGAACGGTCGGCGTCGAAGAGTACGGCTATGTCGCGCCCGATCCGCTTGATCCGAACCTTATTTACGGCGGAAAGCTGACGCGTTTTGATAAACGTACCGGACAGGTCCAAAACATTATGCCCGAAGCCGTCCGCACCGGAAAATATCGTTTCTTAAGAACGGCACCGGTGATATTTTCGCCGGTTGATCCAAAAACGCTTTTCTTTGCCGGCAACGTTCTTTTCAAAACAACGACCGGCGGCGAGAGTTGGGACATTATCAGCCCCGATCTCTCGCGTGACAAATGGGAAGTGCCGAAAAACGTCGGTATTTACGCAACCAAAGAGATGGAAACGATGCCGCGCCGCGGTGTTATTTACACGGTTGCGCCTTCGTATCGCGACGTCAAAACGATCTGGGCGGGAACTGACGACGGTCTGATTCACGTCACGCGCAACGGCGGTACGACGTGGACCAATGTCACGCCGCCCGAACTCACATCGTGGGCAAAGGTTTCGTTGATCGACGCCGGAAGATTTGACTCAAACACGGCTTTTGCGGCGATCAATACGTTGCGCCTCGACGATTTGCGTCCGCATATTTTCCGGACACAAGACGGCGGCAAGACGTGGAAAGAGATCGTCAACGGTTTGCCCGTCGGCGGAATCGTCAACAGCGTTCGCGAAGATCCGGTTCGCCGTGGATTATTATTTTGCGGAACCGAGCAAGCCGTCTATTTTTCAATTGACAACGGCGACAATTGGCAGCCTTTGCGGTTGAATATGCCCGCCACATCGATCCGCGATCTGGTTGTTCATAACGACGATATTGTCGTCGGCACGCACGGACGTTCGTTCTGGATCCTCGACGACATCACGCCGCTGCGTCAGATAAGCAAAGAGATCGTGGATTCAAATGCGTTTCTGTTCGCGCCGCAGCTCGCGACGCGCATCAAACGCAGCGTGCACACCGACACTCCGTTTCCCCCAGAAGAACCGGCCGGACAAAATCCGCCCGACGGCGCGATCATCAACTATTACTTAAAGGCGAAATCAGCCGCGCCGATCACGCTCGAGATCTTTGATCCGGCCAACAAACTCGTCCGCCGTTTTGCGTCTGACGACAAGCCGCTCGAAGTAGATATGACCAAGGTCAATCCGCCCGCTTATTGGGTGCGGCCTTTTCAGCCATTGAAAAACGAAGCGGGAATGCAGCGTTTCACGTGGGATCTGCTCTATCCGAATCCGCCGGCCGATAATTATGATCTACCGATCTCGGCGATCTATAAAGACACGCCATGGACACCGCAAGGCCCGGCCGTTTTGCCCGGCATTTACACGCTTAAATTGACGGTCGATGACAAAACCTACGCACAAAAACTCACCGTTCGCATCGACCCGCGTATCAAAACCACGGCTGCCGGTTTGAAGCAGCAATACGATCTGTCGCTTCTCGCTTACCAAGGAATTGGCCGTGCCAAACGCCTAGCGGAACGAATTCAAAGAGAGATCGCTGACCTCGTACGAACAAACCCGACGAGTCCACAGATCGCAAAATTGAAGT
>JANLTD010001090.1:0-1584 GCA_031362765.1 Acidobacteriota bacterium
GTAGCCCGACTCTGAACCAACAAGATTGTTATAAGTTATTTTTTACACGTTCCTTAGTAGATCCAAATTTCGGATTTCGGATTTCGGATTAAACGTAATGCATCAGTTTAGGTCTTTGGTCTTTGGCTTTTGGTTTTTGAAATAAAATGCCGATTGGCGATGAATTTCTCAACAATCCGCGCATATTTCCGCGCATCTTGATTGAAGATCATCGGTTTTCATTTGAATAAAACCAAAAACCAAAAACCAAAAACCAAAAGCCAAAGACCGAATCAAATCAAATGATCTTATTCATCCCGCAGCGATCCCGCAGAGTTTGCGGCAAAGGGGTATAATATAGAAATCTCCTCTCCGGACGGCTTTAAGTCTGAAAACTTTGTAAATTTACGAGAGATTGACTCGGAAACCAAAATGGCACAAGAAAATAAAAAACCGTCATCGGCACGCGGAAACTTAAATGACACTCTTTTGGCTACTCCGCACGCTTTTCCATCTGAACAGCTCGCGAATTTCCTGAAGGTTGATATTTCAAAAGGCTTATCAAATCAGGAAGCCCAGGAAAAATTGCTTCGCGATGGCGCGAATGTTCTCGAAACCGCAATAGAGAGGCATTGGTGGCAGCTGCTGTTCGGACAATTTACAAGTATCATTATTTGGCTGCTCGCGTTTGCCGCGGTCGTTGCGTGGTTCACGGAAAGCCATCTCGAAGCGGCCGCTATTCTGGTCGTTCTGATTCTCAATGCGGCGATCGGATTTGCGATCGAATGGCAGGCTTCGCGTTCGCTTGTTGCCTTGCGCAAAGCGACACGTACCTTTGCAAGAGTTCGCCGTGCGGGAGGCGAACAAGAGATAGACGCCGCCGAACTGGTCTCCGGCGATATTATTATTTTGTCGGCAGGAATGCGCGTCCCGGCAGATTCGAGGCTCATCGAAGCGGTTAATTTATCCGCCGATGAATCCGCGTTGACGGGCGAAAGCGTGCCGGTTGAAAAAATGACCGCGGCGGTTGAAACTTCAGCACCGCTTGCTGAACGCCGTTCAATGATCTTTCTCGGAACGAATATCGTTCGCGGACACGGCGAAGGAATCGTCACGGCGACGGGCAGGCATACCGAGATCGGGCGTATCGGTGAGCTCATCAATCAAACAAAAACCGAGCAAACGCCGCTTGAACGAAAGTTGGAGGAATTAGGCAAACGGCTTGTTTATATCGTTTTAGGCGTTGCGGCCGGCGTTATGCTTGCCGGTTATTTGAGGGGTGACGATTGGTGGTTGATGCTCGAAGTTTCAGTCAGTCTGGCGGTGGCGGCCGTTCCCGAAGGATTGCCTGCCGTGACGACGCTGATCCTCGCACTCGGCGTTTTGCGGATGGCGCGGAGCAACGCGATCGTTCGCAAGCTCTCGGCGGTCGAAACGCTCGGCAGTACGACCGTCATTTGCACTGATAAGACGGGAACGCTGACCGAAAACCGGATGACCGTGCAGGAATTTCATTTAGCGGGCGGGCAAATCGCTCAGGTTTCCGTTGACGAAAAAGAAGATTTGCCCGATGAAAATCTCCAGAGGCTTTTGCGCGTCAGCATT
>JANLTD010001099.1:0-2419 GCA_031362765.1 Acidobacteriota bacterium
CGGCGCGCGCCTTTTGGCATTTGATGTTTTGGACAGGTAGGCTTAGCTCAAACGCGTTCTCAGATTTCTATCTTTTATTTGCCGGTTTATAAAGATCTTCGACCGCAAGGCGAGTATCGGCTTTTTCCCATGACTTTTCAAATTCACGCTGAACCATCCGCGCCGAATCGGTTTTGCCTTGTTTTTTCAATGCTTCGGCAAGTCCGAAAAGTGCACGGCCGTTGCGCGAATGTTTGGCGATCTCATCGCGGTAAACTTTTTCGGCTTCGGCAAATTGTCCATCCGCGAGCAGCGCGCGTCCGAGCCATTCGCGCACGGGAATATCCCAATCGGGCGGTTCGTTGTAGTTGACGACATCTTCCGCGGCCGCGGCTTTACGCAATGCTTCGATCGCACGTTTGTTGTCGCCCAGCGCGAGAGCGATCTCGCCCGAAAGCAAATCTTCCGCCACCCTTAAAACGCCGTGCGCCGTGCCGTTTCCAAAAACCGTATCCGCCGGAATCGCTTTTATTTTTTCACGAAGCGCGGCAAGTTCTTTTTTCGCCTCGTCCGGTTCTTCGCTATTGGCAAACGCCATTCCGCGCGCGAAATTCAGAAATCCGCCGGTAATCCGCATTTCGGCAGCAGGCATCGGGTATTTCAAGATCTCTTCCCACTTTTGGAAACGCACGAGCGTGACGATCGGGTACGGCGAAAACATCTCTAACATCGGCATCATTTTCAGATTCGGTCGCACATTCGATTCAAGCTCACGCGCCTGTTTGATGGATTCCGCGTAATTTCCGCCCATCGCACTTACGGCCGCTAGAAAATGAATATTATGGTTGTAATACATCATTGCGTAAAGATTTTGCGCACCGTTTTTCTGAATATAATTACGGTCTGCCTGAATGGCGTCGGCGTTTACTTTCGCGGCTTCCGTGTAATCGCCCGTCCGGATGTAGATATGCGACGGCATATGGACGAGATGTCCGGCGTTCGGCGCCAGCCAGCCGAGACGCGCCGCGCTCGCGAGGCCGCGTTCCGGGTTCGGCGAGGCTTCGACGGCGTGAATGTAATAGTGATTCGCTCCCGTATGATTCGGATTGCGCCGCAAAACGCCTTCGAGAACGGCGATGATCTCCAAAGTTCCTTCGGCCGGTTTACCGTCCGGACTCCATAACTGCCACGGGCGCAGATTCATCATACTTTCGGCATAAAGTGTCGCCGCGTCCAGATCGTCCGGGTATTTTTTAACGAGTTCGCGCATCGCGTCTTTGTAATCCTGACCGAGTTTTGCACGATCGGACTGGGTCGCGTCCGCCGAATATCTTTTTGAAAGCGCGGCGATGTAATCGCGTTCGAGTTCGGTTGCTTTCGGCGCCAGCTCGATCGCTTTTTGCAGAGCCGCGTAGGCTTCTTTTAACTGATCCGCTTCAGCCGTCACGTTGTAATTCGAGCCGAGCGCGAGCGAAGTTCCCCAGTAAGCCATCGCCAGATCCGGATCGAGTTCGGCGGCGCGTTTGAATGAACGAATTGCTTCCTCGTGATTGAACGCGTACAGATACGCCAGCCCCTGATCAAAAAATTTCTGCGCTTCCGTATTCTTGGTCGAAACCGGATGGCTGATATTGCCCAAACCTTCTTCGAGCATCACGGGTTTCGTTTCCTTCGGCATTTCCATATTGTGGTTCATCTGCCCAAAAATAAACGCCGGAAACATAACCAAAAACAAAATGACTAACGATTTCATACAAATCTCCTTTTTATTAAATCCGGGAAAAGTTTCGCAAATTATAGACGAAAAACGCATCACGAAGCGAAGACGCCTTACTAAAACTTCATCAGCAAAACCTCTTTTTGAATTTAGCATAATTATCCGCCGCAAAAAAATGTCGGTTTCGCGACGAAAATCAGGATCCGCCCTTTGAAATCGTCGTACGTGAAGTAAAAATCCGCGTTATTTTGTGTTAATCTGTCGTTTCAAACTTTTTTTTCGCTACTTCAAAACTATGAAAACAAAAATTATCATCGCGCTTGTCACGTGTCTTTGTGTCTTTTCGGTAAGTTCTCCCGCACAGAAATCGAAGGAAAAATTAAACGCGGAAATCCAGAAAATGCTCAAGGAAATTTCGGCGAAGAATATCGAAACGACGATCCGTAAGCTCGTCAGTTTCGGTTC
Organism: Acidobacteriota bacterium; assembly: GCA_031362765.1. GTDB lineage: Bacteria > Acidobacteriota > Blastocatellia > Pyrinomonadales > Pyrinomonadaceae > JAFDVJ01. The sequence continues at coordinate 2,162 of JANLTD010001099.1, forward strand.
TCGCAATACCAATTCCGAACAGGATAATCCCGCGCGCGGGATCGGCGCGGCGCGGGATTGGATCTTTGGGGAAATGAGCAAGATCAGCGCGGATTGCGGCGGTTGTTTGACGGTCGAAAAACAGACTTATTTGCAGGAAGCGATGCCGCCGCCGCGCGGGCGTGTGCCGGTCGCGATCAATATCACGAATATCGTCGCAACGCTCAAAGGCACGACCAATCCCGAGCGCGTTTATGTCGTTTCGGGGCATTACGATTC
>JANLTD010000761.1:0-14545 GCA_031362765.1 Acidobacteriota bacterium
GTTCGATGTCGGCGATCAAGCCCCATTCAAAACGCGAGTGCAGACGTTCTTCGAGTGTCGGAATCTCGCGCGGCGGACAATCGGAACTTATGACGATCTGTTTTTGGTCGTTATGAAGCGTATTGAATGTATGGAAAAATTCTTCCTGGGTTCGTTCTTTGCCGGCCATAAACTGCACATCGTCCAACAATAAAACGTCTATCGAGCGATATTTTTCGCGGAAGGTCTGCGTTTTGTCGTAACGGATCGCGTTGATCAATTCGTTCATAAACTTTTCGCTGGTGATATATGCGACCCGCAGGTGACGGTTTCGTTCCTTTATTGAATGTCCGATGGCGTGCATCAAGTGCGTTTTGCCCAAACCGACGCCGCCGTATATAAATAATGGATTATAAGTTTTGCCCGGCGATTCAGCCGCGCCGAGACTTGCCGCGTGGGCAAATTGATTACACGCGCCGACGACAAATTTGTCGAATGTATATTTCGGATTGAGCGAATTTTCAATTGGTTCGATATCAACAAAATTTGTCGCCCCGGATTTTATTAAAAGTTCAGGTTTAGGTTTATCGAGACCAAATCCGTTTAAGTTCCGCGGTGTTGTGTACGAACTTGGACGTTCAAAGAAAAATTCCGGATCGTCGTCCACGTATTCTTCTTGCATCGAGGCTTCTTCAATTTCCCAGTCGAGACGATAGTTCGGTAAATTCAGTTCCTTAAGAGTCTGATTGATCATTTCCGAATAATATGTGCTGACCCAGTCTTTATTGACCTGGCTTGCCCGAAGACGGACAATTTTTTCTTGCTCGTCACATCCGTCAAATTGAATTGGGCGAAACCAAGCGTCAAAAATTTGTTTATTTAAGCGTTTTTCGACCGATTGAAGAATGTTGTTCCAAACATTTTTATTTTCTAAAGAAATTTCCATATCTTCTCACCGTACAAATTTAGTTAATTCTTTGGTAAAACTTTTAAGCAACAATTACTCGAAAACTTGCGAGCCAAACTTCTTATTAAAAACTTTTGCGAGCCTGCCACAAACCTTTATATCTTATGAACTTTTGAGGATTTGCAGGTGCTGATATAAAAGTTTTCCACAAGGTTTTCCACAGCCCTGTGGAAACCTGCTTAAAACTTAAAGTAATACATTAAGTCTAATGTTTTCAATAACTTACACATCATTCTATTATCAGAAACGGCACTCAGACTAACATAGAAAAAAGCCAAATGCAAGTATTTTCCACAGGTTTTTTCAATAGAAGAAATTACCGGTTAAAGCCTTTCTTTGACAGCAACTTGGCAGGATTTCAGATTATGTTAGACTTGTTTTGTTTTGACTTTGGAGCAAGAATTTTTATACCGGGAAAGAGGACAAAAGGATGATTTCAGACACCGCAGAAACTCAGAAAGCTGGTTTGGAACAGCAGATAAAAGACGTCGCGAAAGGTTTATGGTATATCAGCGAAACGGATGCCGAAATTATAGCGTTCGTGGGAAATAAAGTTGGTTCGGTGTCAAAGGAAAATTTATTGAATCAAATTGGCAAGCCGGCTGAAACGCCGGTTGAAGAGAGAGATTTTATCGAATTCTTTACGCGTTTGACACAAATACGGGAGTGGTTCGGTGACAAAGAAAAAGAAACCGCCGGAAAATTTAGAGCATTAAAAAATTTGCTGGAAAATAACTTAAAGGATTTAAAAGTATTCAAAGTCGGACAGATTCAGCTGGATCTTTATGTGATCGGTGTTGACCCTGGCGGGAATTTATTGGGAATAAAAACGAAAGCGATTGAAACGTAAAGACAAAAGGTAAAGCTTGAGATCTTTAGGATAAATTTAGTTTTACCTTTTGCCTTTTACCTTTTATTTACCTTTGACCGAGCTTGCTCCGGAAGTTGATTTCTCAAGGTTTTGCGGATTACCCGAATAAGTGACGTGGCTGGCACCGGACAAATCGACTTTCAAATCGCCCGAAGCGAATACATTTGCATTGCTTGCACCGCTTGCGTCAACGCGCACGTTTTCGGATTTCAGGTTTTCGGCATCAAGCCGGCTGGCGCCGCTCAGCTCAACATCAAGGTTTTTTGTTTCACCGTCAACTTTGACCTTTGATGCACCGTTTGCGTCAACTTTCAACGAATTGTTTTTCAGATTTGTCAAAGTGAGTTTCGACACGCCGGAAACTTCCAGGTTTTCGATGTTGGGTGCATTGATGCGAATTCGAATCGGGTTTTTGCTTGACAGACGTTTTTCGGTTTTGATTTCCAAAGTGTCCCCGTTGATTTCAGTTTTGATAAATTGCAGAAGATTGTCGTCTGCTTCGACCTCGACGCTGAAATCTTTTTGTGCGACTACTTCGACCTCGATCGCGCCGCCGACTTCGATCGCCTTAAAATCAGCGATGTTTCTTTTTTCGGTCTGAATATTTCCAGAACCTTTAACACCGCTAAAACTGAATGAAAAGTTAAATACTCTCGCCGAAGTTTTGCCCCACGAAAAGAAATTTGCCAAAGTGATTCCAATAATTACTGCGATAACAAAGATTATAATTCCAATTTTTTTCATTGATTCCTCCAAGATAAGAAAAGTTATGTCGAAAGGGAAAACGGAATTAGGTTTTAAAAAGTTCGAAAAAAAATTATTAAGGGAATTATTTTTTGGAATTTTTTGTCAAATCGGTCGAATACGAGCCGGAAATTTCCGATTTATTCACGGGGTAACCTCCGGTCTTTACTTTGACGGTATCCTTTATGATTAGAATTCTATGTTCGGGATCTCAGCTTGAAAGAGCCAAATTGACTCATTGACATGCGGTAAATACCATGTAAATGATTTGTATTTTCCTTTTTCTGATATCTTTCAAGCAGCTTAAAAATATTTCATATATTTCAGATAAGAAAGTAAAGATTGCACAATACCGATGATCAATCCGAAAAATGCACCAAAAAGTTCGATCGTCCGCAGATGTTCTTTGGCGACTGACATAATCAGCGATTCAAGCTTTTCAACCGGATAATTATTGATTTTTTCGCGCACCACACCGCCGACATCAAATTCGCGGATCGCTTCGGGCAATTTTTCTCTGGCGGCTGAAATTATCGTTTCGGTAAGTGATTTACCGGTTTTTCGCACTTGTTCTTCGGAAATATGATCAGCGAGTTTGCCGATCGGTCGCGCCATAAAGCCTTCGATTTGGTTCGATAAGACAGAATTGATGATATTTGTTGTCTCATCACGCGCGAGAATTCCTAACAGACCTTTTGAGAGCATTTTTTTCAGCTTTTCCTCAGCTTCCGGGTGAACGGTTTGTAAAATCGCATCAATGCTGTGTGGGCGAAGTTTGTGCAGGGTATCTCTTAAGTACGCCGAAATCGAATTTGTCATTTCGTCGCCTTGCAGCAGCGCGAGAACATTTTTCGAGATTTGTGCCTTGAGACGGTCAAGTTGTTCAGTGGCGATCTTTCCGATCAAATCAGGAAGCGGCCGCAACATTGTTTTATCAATCGTCGTTTCGAGAAAACTTTTTGCTTCCTGTGCGAAAAAATCGCCGCGCAAGGTTTCTTCCACGCGTTTCGGTAAACTTTCGTTGACCAGATCATCAACTTCCTTAAGCAGATTTTCGCGCGAAACGAAGAATTTTTTGAAGAAAGGGAGATTTTCGTAATATTGATGGACCTCGCGTTTGATCAGCGTTGAAATTTGATTACGCGTTTTTTCGGCAGTTGCCAGTTCAGATAATTGGTGAACGATCGGCTGAATTTGTTCGCCGGCTTTTTCTTTTAAGAGCGCGACCGCGTCATCGGTAAAAAGATTTCCGAGCGGCGTTTCGGAATTTGCCAGATCGTCAACCCGGTAGCCGATAAAATCCTTGACTTTTTGTGAAAGAGTCGGCGATTTGATAACCGAACGAATGCGGTCTTCGAGAAAAACCATGATCTTATTAAAAGTCTCTTCGTCAACGACCTCGGAAACTCTTTGCGAAAGAACTTCCTCAACCCGTCGTTCGACGAATTTTTCAATGGTACCGACAGTTTCTTCGCTCCGCAAAACGTCTTCGATATGTTCGGCAATTTTCAGCTGCAAGGTCGAAATCGCATCCAGGACAGGTTCGCGGATATTTGCGGGCAATGCCTCAATCAGCGACGGATAATTTTGAGAGATCAGGTCTTCGGTGTAGGAATCAACCAGGTCCTGAATTTTTTTACGCAGAAAGTCCTTGCCGAAAAGCTCTTCGACGATTGTTTCCTGCGACACGAGTTCTTCGCCGACGGCTTTGCCGATAGCGCTCGCGAGGCGTTCGCGGTGCCGCGGCACCATACCTTGGGGAAAAATTGTCAGGCCGAGAACTTTTACTGGTTTGCGCGGACGAAACAACATTCGAACGGCGAGCCACGCGCCGGCATACCCGTGTGCCGTGGCAAATACGATTAAGACTAAAACTTCAATCCAACTTTCTCTCAAAAAATCCATTTTTTATGATTCGGTTTTTTATTTAATAAACCTGAAAACCTTTTGATTTTAAGCAAAACTCGGACAATTCTTTGAGCCAATCATGGCTCGCCGAATAGTTTTTCCATTGTTCGTCTTCGTCGCGGTAAAGCGTTTTGTCGTCCGGGGTGCCCGTAATGCTCAAATCTGAAAAAATACGTTTATTCGGTTCTAATTTCGGCAAGATCTCGTCGCGGATCTTTTCGCCGATCAGATGTGCTTCGTCTTTTTCCATCCTGACTCCCGTTGCGTTATAGGTCATCTGCCGCACTTTGCTCTCGCTCAAAATATCAAAACTTTTGATAATTTCGAGTGCCGTCTTCCAATTCCATACGTTCGCATGAAACTCAAAGTTTTCTGAACTTGAATCCATTAAAGTGAAACTCATTATTTTTCGCTCCGATGTTGAATTTTAAAACCTTACCAAAATGCTAAACGCGCAGGTGTGCTAAGTCAATAGGAATTTTGATGATGAGACAAAAACGACGGAGCGACGGAGCGACAAAGGGAGAAAGAGAACATTGTTTTCATTCTCATCGTCACATCGTCGCTTTTGTCGCTCCGTCTCATCGTCGCAATTAGTCTTCTTCGAAACGCAGGATCCCGATAATTTCCCGCATATATTTCTTGCCGAGTTCCAGATCTTCGGGTTTTAGCGAAATTGCGCCAACGACCGCGTGTCCGCCGCCTCCGTATTTTTCGCAGATCTCCGCAATGTTGTGAACTCGCGGACGCGGCGACCATGGATTTGAACCGACTGAGATCTTTGTGCGGAAACTGCTGCGCGTCAACGAAACGGTATAAGTTGTTTGCGGGAAAAAATAATACGGTATAAATTTGTTGTATCCGTCAATATTTGTGTCGGTCAAATCAAAACTGACGACGCCTTTGCTGTAATTTGCACGTTCTTTGATGAGTTCGACCGTGTTCCAATGCTGCCGGAGAATCGGTTCTAATTTCGTTTGAATTTCCGAACTTTCGAGAATTTCGTCTAAACATCTTTCCGTCAGAGATTTGATTATTCTTTCGACAAATTTCGGGTCTTTTTCGCCTTCGATGACCTGCATCAATTTCAGTGCTGATGAACGAAGTTCGACGCATTGCGCCGGCGATTCATAAAGCGCGCCATCAATAATATGTGCCCAATGAATGAGCTCTGAGAGGCTTTCATCCTCGAAACCATACTTTTCTTTAACAATTCGCGCAATAAATTCACAGCACGATTTGCTGGACGTGTCGAGAAATTTTTTGCCTGAAGTATCAGCGAGAAAATTTTCTTCGTCTGATTTTGATAAAAATGCCGATTGATGATGGTCAAACCACCACGTCAGACGCTCGTCGGGTGAATACTTAAAATCAACGATCGCGTTTTCGTCGCCGTCAAATTGGTCTTTGTCAAAGGCATTACCGGCGCGGTGCATCGTCGGCGTGTAGTCGATTTCTGCGTTCGGATTGATCTTGGCGTGATAGAATTTTGTAAAAAGTGCTGCTGACGAAACACCGTCAAAGCAATTTCCATGATAAAGAATGCGAAGTTTCATAAATTTCAAGTTTTGCTTAAAACAAAACATTTTAGAGTAGTTTTTCACACAAAATTCGTCAAGCAGAAGTTCGCTATTTTATTTGGTCAGTGGAGTGGGTATAATTTTAAGGAGGGGGGCTGAAATTATAAACGTTGAAAAATATCTTCAAAGGATCGGCGTCGCGAAATCCGAAATTACGGTTAACCCCGAAAGCCTGCGGTGTCTGCAGAAACAGCATCTTTTGAACGTCCCGTTCGAGAATCTCGACATTCATTGGAAACGCCCGATCGTTTTGGATACCGCGAAGTTTTACGAAAAAATTGTTGAAGAAAAACGCGGCGGATTTTGCTATGAATTAAACGGTCTTTTCAACGAACTTCTGCGAAAAGCGGGCTTTCAGACCAGATTGATCTCCGCCCGCGTAAGCGTTGGCGAAGGCAGTTTCAGCAATGAATACGCTCATTTGGCGATTCTGGTGATCATCGGGGAGTTGGAATATCTTGCGGATGTCGGTTTCGGAGATTTTACCGCCGCGCCTTTGCGGTTGGTTGCCGACCTCGAACAAACGGACGAAACGGGGACGTTTGTCATCAAACGGTTTGACGAAGGTTATTTAGAAGTTGCCAAAAAAGACGGTGAACTGTGGCAAAGCGAATATATTTTCAAACCTTTCGGGCGCGGTTTGTCGGAATTTGCGGAGATGTGCAATTTTCATCAAACCTCGCCGGAATCTCCTTTTACGCAGGGAAAAGTCTGTTCGGTGCTGCTCGAAAACGGGCGTAAAACGCTGACCGACAAAAAGTTTATCGAAACAAAAAGCGGTCAAAAGACTGAAACAGAAATACATTCGGAAGCTGAATTTGACGCTCACCTTGCACGTGAATTTCAAATAAAAAAGAGTTTTTTGTAAAAAGACTGCGGTGGTTAAATCGCTCTAAAAAGTCTATAATCTCTCTTTCAAAAATTATGTCTAACTCAATTTCATATTCGGACGCGGGCGTTTCGATTGACAACGCAAATCTGGCGGTTTCAAAGATCAGAGACTTTGCCCGAAACACTTTTAATGAGCGAACCTTAACCGAAATCGGCAGTTTCGGCGGAATGTTTGCTGGTGCGTTTCCCGAAATGTCAGAACCGATCCTTGTTGCTTCCGCGGACGGCGTCGGCACGAAACTAAAGATCGCTTTTGACACGGGAATTCACTCGACAATCGGGCAAGACCTTGTCAATCATTGTGTTAACGACATTCTTGTGCAGGGTGCACGGCCTTTGTTTTTCCTTGATTATTTTGCAACCGGCGTGCTTTCGCCGGACGTGACGGCTTCGGTCGTCGAGGGGATTTCGATTGCCTGCAAGGAAAACGGCTGCGTTCTTTTGGGCGGCGAAACGGCGGAAATGCCGGGATTTTACAAGGACGGCGAATACGATCTGGCAGGCTTTATCGTCGGCGTTGTTGATAGATCAAAAGTTATTGACGGTAAATCTATCAAAGCGGGCGACGCGGTTTTGGGTTTGCCGTCAAACGGTTTGCAGACGAACGGTTATTCATTAGCACGGAAATTATTTTTTGAAGTCGCCGGTTACGAAGTTGACACTTACATCAAAGAATTAGGTAAAACGGTCGGCGAAGCACTGATCGAAAAACACACAAGCTTTTTAAAACCACTTGACGGTCTCCTCGATTCCGGCAAAGTAAAAGGTTTAGTTCACATTACCGGCGGCGGATTCCTCGAAAACATTCCGCGCATTTTACCGGAAAATGTCTCCGTTGAAATAACGCGTAGAACTTGGGACGAACTTCCGATTTTTGGCTTGATGCAGAAACTAGGAAATGTCGCCGACGCGGAAATGTTTCGCACGTTCAATATGGGCATCGGAATGATCGTCATTTGCGCGGAAGATGATATTGAGTTTTTGAAGGAAAATTTGGCGACAAGTTTTGAAATTGGGCGCGTTGTTGATGGCAATCAGGAAATTAGAATTCTCTGAATAATCTCCAAATCTTGTTAACAAGTGAAGATTGATTTTATTTCTATCTGATTCAAGAACTCTGTTAGCAGGGTAACGTATTGGTGTTGATGATTCATAGCTGGAAATGGAAGAGTACAATGTTCTAACGGCTCAATGCCAGACAAATTTACTGCTTCTGCCACAGAATTGTGAATTGACATCGGCGTAACTATAAGAAATTGTGGCTGGTATTCCGCCAACCTTTCCGCAAGCAGTGGAATATTCCCCAAACGTTGAGCGTGTCTTTCATTAGGCGGCAGATTATTGACTGGTTCAGGACAAAGGTCGTCCAAAAAACAACCGCTTTTGCTGAAACAATACAAAAACGAGATTATATCAGGAAATTGTTTTTCCAATGCAGACTCAAATGCTTGGCGTGTAAAGCTTGCCAAATTTGAATTTCCCAGATAAAAGAAAGTGCCATTCGCCGGTCGGGATTCACCAACAAATAAAACGCGAATATTTTCAGGTCTAAACAGATTTCTAAGATTTTCGTAACACATAAATATCCTAAGTTTTATTGTCCGAGTTTTCTAAATATACAGTCAAATAAAAATCATCATTTTAATTCCTGAAACTCAACCTCAAAACAATTTCGTGTTAAAATTATTTCGAGGTTTTAAATATGGAAATCACCGTCAAATTGCCGGAAAGTTTGTATGAAGGTGTTTCAAATCTCGCCAAGACGAAGAAGAAAAGCGTCGGTGAGATTATCAAAAATGCAGTAAAAAAGGCAATTGCCGAAGAATCCAAAACTTTGGAAAGACCTTTGGTGGGTTGCTCTGACGAAGAAGTTTTAGCGATTGCCAATATGAAAATGTCCGAAACTGAAAATAAACGAATGAGCGAATTGCTGGACAAACAACGCGAAGAAACAATTACTCCGTTGGAAAGAAACGAGTTAGACGCGATGTTTCGAGTCTTTCAGTATGGAAATTTGCGAAAATCACAAGGCATTTATGAAGCATTCCAACGAGGTTTAATCAAAACTCCCGATGATTTGAAATGAGCAAAATCTCAAATAAGTTGGACGCAGAAATCCGGATCGAAGCAAAAAATCGCTGTGGATATTGTTTGGGAGAACAAAAATATATTTTGGCGTGGCTTGAAATCGAGCATCTTTATCCTCGCGCAAGAGGCGGAAAAACGGTCAAAGAAAATTTATGGCTGGCTTGCACATATTGTAATACTTTCAAAAGTTCGCAAACTCACAGCACAGATCCGAAAACCAAAAGAAAAGTTCCACTTTTCAAGCCCCGAACACAAATTTGGAAAAGACATTTTGAATTCGATTCTGATAAAGCCGCAATTATCGGGAAAACCGTGTGCGGTCGGGCGACGGTCAATGCCCTCAAAATTAACAATGATTTAGCTCTCGACACCAGAAAACATTGGGTTGGCGTAGGTTGGTATCCGCCAAAAAATTAAATTTTAAGGAGTTTTTATGTCTTCGGGAAGCCTTTTTGATTCGCAGTCCAATAAATCTTCAAACTGGAAGATCTTTTTGATCGGATTTTTGGTTTTGGTCGTCGTTTTTTCGGCGGCTTTTGGGCTTTACTGGCGCAGCATTCCGCGCGAGAAAACAAGCGACGAATGGCTTGCCGAAGAGATTCGCGATTCGACCGTGATGATGCTTGCTCAACCGACTTTTTCGGGCGTTGAATTTGAAAAACAGATCTTAGGCGAAGGGAAATTTCGATGGTTTGACCGGAAAAAACGCGAGGCATATTTTTCGTATCCGCAGGCTGAAGCTTGGGAGTTCGATGAATTTGTGAATAAATATTTAGTGAACCGCGCAAAGATTGAAATGGGCGTGGAAACTAAAGGAAGGTCGAAGATCGGTGATTTTACTTTGGAACTATCGCCGAAAAGTCAGTATTTTTTCAAAACTTCGCTCGATAATATCAAGATCGAACCGAATCAGACATTGATTTTTCCGTATAAAAACGTTAATTACACCTTGAATCTTACCGAATTGAAAGGCTTTACCGATAATTCTAAGGTATATGGCGGAAAATTGATGGCGGAAGCTTCGAGCGGTAAGAATCAGCCGAAAATAATTTTTGCCAATCACGGAATAATGGTTGCCAAGCCGAATGAACCTTCATTGAAAAGGCTGGCCGAGGATCTGCTCAAAGATGAAGCGATCGGCAATGACCGCGAAAAACGGATTCAGAGATTGGTTGATTTTGTTTCAAACGAGATCGAATATAGCTACACCGAAGCGGTCGCACCGCGAGAAACCCTGAAACGCGCTGATGAAATTTTGATGACGCGAATCGGCGATTGCAGCAACAAAACTATCCTTCTCGCATCGTTGCTCGAACAGATCGGTGAAGAGTATATTCTGCTTTACTGTCCGCGTCATATCACGGTCGCCGTGCCGCAGGGGAATTATTCGAACGAAAACAAACTCGATTTTGTCTATGAAAATAAGCCATATTTGATCGCCGAATCAACTCTGCCCGGGTTCCAGATCGGAAAGACTCGGGTTGATCGATTTGAGACACTTATCAATGTTGATTATGTACAGTCGCCAAAACAAATTGACTTGATCTTTGACGCAAGGTCTTACAAATATCTGAATTTTTGGTGAATGACGGCTTTTGATGACTTTGTGCCTGCTCGGTCATCACATTCGGAAGAATATTTGTTGAACATCATATTGAGATGAAAATAGGAATTTTAATTTCGGGACGCGGTTCGAATATGACGGTGATTGTTGAAGCCGTTCAAAGCGGCGAAATTCCCGGTTCTGAGGTTGTGGTCGTCATCTGCGACAAAACAAAGGCAGAAGGCTTGGAAAAGGCGCGAGCGCGGGGAATCGAAACGGTTGTCATCCCGCGAAAAGGGCGTCCACGCGAAGCCCACGACGCGGAAATCATTGCTGAATTAAAGCAGCGAAATGTCGAACTGGTTTGTCTTGCCGGGTATATGCGGCTGCTTTCGAGCGATTTTGTCCACGCCTTTCCGAATAAGGTCACAAATATTCATCCGAGTTTGCTGCCTTCATTTCCGGGTTTAGATGCACAGAAACAGGCAATTGACTATGGTGTCAAGATTTCGGGCTGCACAGTTCATTTTGTTGACGAACGGCTCGATCACGGCTCGATCATTCTGCAGAAAGTGGTTGAAGTTGCAGGATCGGACACGGCAGAAAGCTTGTCGGCGAAAATTTTGCAGCACGAACACGCGCTTTATGTTCAAGCGTTGAAACTTATTGCTTTAGGAAAGATCGAAATTTCCGGAAGACGAACTGTTTTAAATTAAAGCTGGAAGAGTTTTTTGAAAAGACATTTTCCTATTTCGCCGATTTTTAATTTCGTATCACGATCTCTTAAACCGACCGTCAAAACTAAAAAGAAGAAAAATGAAAACGGCAAAATGTAGAACAATATGTAAAATAGCAGCGAACTTATAAATCTCTCCAATACACTTAACATCCTGTTTTTCACTGAAAATAATCATCAAAGTTGCAATTGTTCTGATGTTTTTGTGTCTTTGTTTTGACATAATCGGCATTTTTCCATAAACTTTAGGTTTTCACTTTAAAGTGGAGGATGAACAGTAATTATGCCAAAAAGAACTTATCAACCAAACAATCGCCGCCGAGCGAAGAAACACGGCTTCAGAGCGAGAATGGCGACCAAGAACGGTCGCGCCGTAATCAAACGCCGTCGGGCAAAAGGACGCAAGGTATTAACGGTCAAGCATTACTAACTGCTCGTTTGCCTAAATTTGAGCGTTTGCGTAAACCGGGCGAGTTTCGCCGTGTTTATGCGGGCGGACGACGTTTTGACGGTCGTTTTATGACGATTTTCATTATGCCGTCTGAAACGACCGAGCAAAGGTTTGGCATCACTGCCTCAAAGAAGATCAGTACGAAGGCGCACGATCGCAATCGGGCAAAAAGGCTCTTGCGCGAAACTTTTCGGCTCAGTAAGGCTGAAATTAGTATGCTTGCAACAAAATTCGATTGGGTTTTGAATGCTCGCCGGAGTCTTTTGCAGGTCAAACTTGAAAAACCGCTCGCGGAATTTCGGCAAATTATCGAGAAAGTTAAAAATTTTGAATCGCAGAAAGGCGAAAAGACGTTTTAGTAAAGTAGAATGAAGTATCTGGTTTTAAGTTTTATAGGACTTTACAAGACGTTTCTTTCGCCTTTTTTGCCGCCTTCTTGCCGTTTTGAACCGACTTGTTCGACATACACAATGGAAGCGGTCGCAAAATACGGCGTATTAAAGGGAACCTGGCTTGGTGTAAAACGTATCTTACGCTGCCAGCCTTTTTGTAAGGGCGGCGATGACCCGGTGAAATGATTGCGGATTTGTGATTGCGGATTGCGGATTTGTTTTGGGTAATGAGACACGCCGCCTCTGCAAACTTGAAAAATTGCGGATTTGGAACGAATTAGGTTACGGATTTATTTACATCAATTAAAAATCCGATATCCGAAATGCCAAATCCCAAATCGAAATAATGGATAATTCTAAACAACAAAATCAATCTCGTTTTTTAATTGCCGCATTGCTTTCAATGACGGTTTTTTTCGGTTGGAGCTATTTTTTTGCACCTAAACCGAAACAAAATGACAATACCAACACGGCGCAGATTGCCAATACGCAAACTGTCCCGACTCCGCAAGTTCAAGCAACGCCGCAACCTCAACCTGTGGCAGACACGCCCGACAATACGCCGACCAAACAAATTACAATAAAATCGGATCTTTACGAAGTAAAGTTCGATTCAAAAGGCGCGCTTGCGACGAGCTGGATTTTGTTTAAGAATAAATCTCCGAAAGGTGAAACCCTGCTTTTTGCCGACGGGGCAACCGAAAATGAAAAAAAACCGCTTCAATTGATTTCCGACGAGGCCAGAAATCGTAACCCACGAGAATTACCTTTCAAACTTTCGACCGAAGATCCAACTCTTAATACATTTCTGAATGATCGCAATTATCAGATAGCCGGCGGCGAGGGAACGATCATTCTTGAGCCGGGACAAGAAAAACAGATCGTTTTTACGCTTAATGAAAATGGCGTTGAAATTACAAAAACGTTTGTCTTTCGCGCCGATAGTTACATTGCTGATTTAGGTATTAAATTAACCCGTAACGGTCAAACCGTTCCGAATACCAAGCTCATCATTGGTGCGAGTATTGGCGATCACGGCATTAATCATCACAACTTTTATCATATTGAATCGGAAACCGTCGCTAAAGTTAATGGCGAAATAAAACGCCACCAGGGCTATTATTCATTTACGTATGAAAACAATTCTAAAGACAGCGTTTTGAGCGACAACGGAAATGTTGATTGGGCCGGGGTAGCAGACGCCTATTTTACGATGGTCGCGGTTCCGGCAACTCAGACGCAAGGCCTGGAATATCGCTCATCAAAATACGATGTTCCGATAAACCCGGTTTATGACGGCATTTTCAGTTGGGTCACAAGAAATGCGAAAACCTCTGAAACGCGTCATTTGGTTACGGCTTTTGTACCATTTACCGCTGACGGTTCGATCACGAAAGTTTACACCGGAACGAAAGATTATTTTGCGCTTGACGAAAACAGTAAAAATTTAACTCCGGCTGATGGAAGAAAAATTGAGATTATTGATACGATCAATTTCAGCAATTACAGTTGGATTCGACCGATCACTAAATTTCTTTCGATCCCGATTCTTTATTCGCTGACCTTTATCAATAATTTTACCCATAATTACGGCGTTGCGATCATTCTTTTCACGCTTTTCTTTTATTCTTTGCTGTTTCCGCTTCGTTGGTCGCAGTCGAAATCCTTCAAAAAAGCGGCTGGAAATGCGCCGAAAATGAAGGATATTCAAGACAGGATCAAGGACTTGCAGAAAAAAGGCGTGCCGGCGGATGATCCGCGGATGCGTCAGTTGCAGATGGAGCAGCTGAAGATGACAAAAGACGCTCTCCCGATCGGCGGCTGTCTTCCGATGCTTTTGCAATTTCCTTTGCTAATCGCGTTTTATACCGCTGTCACAGTTTTGCTCGGGCTCCGTCAGGCTGATTTCCTATGGCTTCCGGACCTTTCGGCGGGCGATCCTTTTCATATTTTGGAATTTGCTTTTGCTATTTCAATGGTGCTTTCGATGAAGTTCACGCCGACCGCGCCGGCAGTTACGCCAGAACAGCAAATGCAGCAGAAGATGATGACTTATCTCATGCCGGTCATGATGCTCTGGGTGATGTGGTCGGCTCCGTCGGGACTGCTGTTATACTGGTTCTTTGGCAACATCGTCAGCTTTGGCCAGCAGATGGTCATTAACAAGATGAATAAGCCAAACACGCCGCCGGGAATGGAGATCGTGAGTTCGATACCGGCGAATGCAAAGCAAGTGAAGCCGAAGCTCGCGTGAAACGTGGAAAAGTTTAAAAGTGAAAGAGTGAAAAAGTTGGTTCCGCGCAATCAACACATCTTTTCCTACTTTTAACCTTTTTCACTTTTAACCTTTTTACTTTTTATGAACCAGACCTGTGAAAATGCACGTGAGTTTCTG
>JANLTD010001135.1:0-7439 GCA_031362765.1 Acidobacteriota bacterium
CGATGCTGCCGATTACGCGCAGGTTAATTTCGGCGATTTTGTGGTGACTCTCGCGAAAGTAGTTTGGCGCGGGAATTTGAACAAAATCAAAAAGGAGCAGGAAATATTTCACACCGAACGCAATGACGAAGACGACGAAAACAAATCGGAATCTCAGTTTGAATCGAAAGAAATATCAGCCGAAGATAAATTGATATTGCGCGAAGGTATTTCCAAATTGCCGCCGAATATCAGAGATGTCGCTGTTTTGATCCTCGACGGCTGGCAGATCGAAAGTAAGAATGAAAATGAACCCACGATCAGTAAAATATATAATGTAAGCTCACGCACCATCAGAAATTGGCTTAAAGAAGCACGAACTGTCTTAGCCGGTTATGAAGGAGGAATAAGGTAATGAACGAAATAACTTTAGAAGATGTTTTAGAAGGTTATGCAATTGAAACTCGCGCCGGAAACGATCAGAATATTTTGCGGAAATGGATGGAAAATCATCCGCAGTTTGCCGCCGATCTGATGGATTTTGCGGCAGCCCGCGCCGTTATTAAATTCACGCCGGAAGAAGAATTTTCGGCGCAGGATGAAAAACGGTATCAGGAATTCGGACTTAACAATCTGCGCTCGTTTTTGGGTAAAACGAATAATTCGCAAACGGTACTGGAAAGTCTGACCGATCTGGCGAAAGAAAAAGGCTTGAACAAAGCAAAATTTGCGTCGGCTCTCGGAGTAAGTCTATCGCTGCTGATGTATCTTGAAAAAAAACGGCTCGAATTTTCCTCGATTCCGCAGGCGGTAATCAAGAAAATCTCCGACGTGCTCGAAACCGGCGAAGAATTAGTTTCCGCATATCTCAAACAGCTGCCCGATCTGGCAGGCGAGGCTAGTTTCAAAACCGCGACCAGACCGGAAGAAATCAAACTGAAAAGTTTCCCGGAAGCCGTGCACGAAGATCAAATACTTTCAGTTGAAGAAAAGAAAAAACTATTGGAATTAAAATAACAAAACAATTAACGGATCAAGGATTCTCACCAATCCGCAATCCGCAATCACAAATCACAAATCCATATGAGTCACGGGCAAAAAATACGCAATGCCGCAAACCAGTTACGACAAGAAGTTTGTACGGCACTTAATCTCAACGAGTTTGACTTGTCCGAATCTCAGGAGTTTCTTGAGCGGGCGATCGAACAACTGGAACTCAACCCGATACCGGAACATCCGAATTCCGGAAACCTGCGCGGCGCGCTCGCCGTGTTGGAAGACGATTGTATTTATTTCCGCAACGATCTGCCGAAATGGTATCGCACTTACTGCATCGCGCACGAAGTCGCGCATTTCCGGCTTCATCATCAGAGCGTTCATTGTTCAAAGGACGATATTGAAGATTTTTCGGCTGATGAAGAATCTGCTTCGACGGCGGAAAAAGTGGTCGGCTACGGCGCGGGCGAACGACGTGAACGCGAAGCAAATCTTTTCGCGCTTGAATTTCTGCTGCCGTGCCGCGCTCTGCGCCGCGCCTTTCTTGAAGAAAAATTAGATGCCGCACAGATCTCCGAGCGGGTGAAAATGCCGGTCGCGGTCGTGACCGGCCAATTATCACGGGCGCTGCTGGTTCCTTTGACCGAAATAAAAGTTGAAATAGAATCCAAAGAAAAATTTGACCTTGATGAGAGTCAGCAGCTGGCCGCCGAAACCGAAAAATGTCCGGTTCTGGTAACTGCCGGTCCGGGCACGGGCAAAACGCAGACTTTGACGAAACGAATCTCTCATTTGCTCAATCAAGGCATCGAACCAAAACGAATTTTGGCTCTGACCTTTTCCAATAAAGCCGCCGAAGAAATGCGCGAACGCGTCGCCGCCGAAAGTAGGGACGCCGCCGCGCAGATCCAGATGATGACCTTTCACGCTTTTGGTCTTGATATTCTGCGCTCTTACTGGCAGGAAACCGGGCTCGATGCTCAATCGAATCTGCTCGACAAGATCGATGCGCTGCTTTATCTCGAACAAAACTTAGCGGAAATAGGTCTCGAACATTATCAGAATCTGCCCGAACCAACCAAGAATCTTTCGGCGATTTTAGCAGCGATCTCGCGCGCCAAGGATGAACTTTGTTCGCCCGAAGATTACCGCATATTAGCCGAAAGGATGCGCGCAGAATCGGGCGACGATGAAGAAAGAAAACTTGAAGCGGAAAAAACTTTGGAAACCGCGCGGGTCTATGATTTTTATCAAAAATATTTGACGCAGGAAAAACTGCTCGACTTCGGCGATTTGATCTTTCGCGCTGTCAAGGTTTTGCAGGAAAACGAACAGGTCAAGCGCGAGGTTTCGGGCAAATACGACGCAGTTCTGGTTGATGAATTTCAGGACGTCAATCGGGCTTGCGGCGTTTTGCTCAAAGAAGTTGCCGGTGAAGGAAAAGGTTTGTGGGCGGTCGGTGATCTGCGGCAGTCAATTTACCGCTGGCGCGGCGCATCGCCCGCGAATATACTGCTTTTTGATCAGGATTTTCCGAACGCGGAAACTGTTTCGCTTCAGACGAATTATCGTTCACACGAAGAGATCGTCTCGCTTTTCAGCCATTTCGCCAAAAATATGAAAGCCGCCGGCGAAGATTTTTTCCACACGTGGCAGGCCAATCGCGGCACCGGCACAAGCGAAGAAAATCCGCGAATTATCAATTATATTGTTGCCGATTCGATCGAAACGGAAGCTGCCCATTTAGCTGAAAATATTTCGGGTTACCGGCAAAAAGGCTTTCTCTACAAGGAACAAGCGGTGATTTGTCGGACGCACAGTCAGCTCAATAAATTCGCACAAATCCTGACCGCCAAAGGCATTCCGATCTTTTATCTCGGCGAGCTTTTTGAACGCGAAGAAGTCCGCGATCTGCTGGCTCTGCTCGATCTGAAATATTCAGTGAACGGTCATTCGCTGGTCCGGGTTGCGCGTTTTCCCGAATACCAGATCCCGTTTGAAGATGTCAAAACGATAATTGATGAGATCAGAGAAAAAGAGATTTTGTTCGCGGATATTTTGCAAGTGGCAGAGATTTCGGAAAAACTTTCCGAACACGGCAAACACGGCTGGTACAAATTAAAAGTTCATTTGATCGATTCCCCGAAACAAATTTCCGCGTGGCGATTTTTGGCAGATCATCTTTTTATCAACAGCGAATATCTGAAATCTTTCTTTGAAATTGAAGATGTTCATCAATATTCGCGGCGGCTGGCGATCTATCAATTTCTACGGCTGGCGCAAAATATGGAGTCGCGTTTTACTGTTTCGGGTGAAAATCAGATTCCCGAATTTCTGAATTATGTCAAAAAACTCGCGTGGTTTAATGAAGATAAAAACTACGCGCAGATTCCGGCGGCGGCCGAAAATCTCGATGCCGTGCGGCTCCTGACCGTCCATTCGGCGAAAGGATTGGAGTTTCGCTCCGTTTTTCTGCCGTATTTGGGCGCGGGTAAAATCCCATCGAATCGTAAAGGGAAAATCTGTCCCGATCCGCAGGGGATGATCACAGGCGAGACGAATTTTCACGATGAAGAGGAAGAATGTTTGTTCTTTGTCGCGATGTCGCGGGCAAGGGATTTTCTGCATCTTTCGCGAGCGAGTGATTATTCAAAAAATCAGTCAAAATTTTTAGAGGCGTTGGCGGATATTTTGCCGAAGGCAAGAGCGATCGAAACACCGGATTCAAATATCGAACCGCTCGACATATCTGCAAAAAGTTTTCCGTCAAAGACTTTTTATTCAGCGGATCTCGACCGTTACTTACGCTGTCCGCGCCAGTATTTTTATACGACGGTTTGCGGACTAAAGGGACGCGGCGAACTTTCGGTCTATCTCAAATTTCACACTGCGGTTTACGATACGATCCATTCGCTTCAATCAATTCGCGGGCTTGATGGAATCGAATTTAATGAAGAAACCGCCTTTTCACGGCTTGAAGAATTTTGGCTGGCGGCAGAACTCGATGCGCATCCTTACGCGCCGATCTATCGCCGGAAAGCCGAAGAGATCATCAAACGAATGTGCGAACGGATTCAAAATTCAAAGGCTGAGATTCTCCGACCGACCTATCAGGTAAAGCTCGCAAACGGAGCGGTCCGCGTCAAACCTGATGCGATCGAAGAAACGGAAATTGACGGCGAAAAGCAAATCGTCGTGCGCCGCTATCGCACCGGCAAATCGCCGAAGAAACCCGCGACCGATGACATTGACGCATTGATGCTGCAAGCCGCCAAAGAAAACTTCCCGGAAGCCAAAGCGATGATGCAGAAAATTTATCTGAGCGACGATGCCGTGCAGGATATTCCAATTTCTGAAAAAGTTATCAAAAACCGACTCGAAAAGTACGAAAACGCGATTGACGGCATAAATAACCAAAAATTTCCGGCGGTTGCGAACGATAACAATTGTCCGCACTGCCCGCATTATTTTATTTGTCCGAGCGGCGAATAATTAAGAAATGATTCTGAAAAAATAAAACAGATCTTGATTGGAGAATAATTATGAAATTGGACAAAATCCCTGACTATTCGGTCGAAGAATATAAGCTTCCATTGAACAAAATAAAGCTGAATGAAAAGCAAATCGAAATGCTCAACCTGCAATACAATGCACCGGATCGAACGGTTGAGGTTTCCGAACTTGCTAAAGAATTGGGTTATTCAAACCAGAATCCCGTCAACGGTCAATACGGCAGAATCGGTAACTTTATAGCTGTATCGCTAAATATAGAAGTCACCAAACAAAAAGACGGGAAATGGCATTGGTGGCGAACAGTTTCCGATGAATGCGATAGTGAAAGTGGCGTTCGATGGAAGATGAAACCCAATGTTGCCAAAGCTCTTTTGGAGTTGGAAAAAGTCAAACCGGATTAAATCACTTCAAAAAACATTGACAAAATATTTATTTCCCCAAACCGTAAAACTTTTTACGGTTTTTTTATTCCCCCGTTTCCGATTCGCTTCCTTTCCGGTCATTTCCTTATTGGGCAGGAAAACAAAAAAAGGAGATGGAAAATATGGGACAACACAAACCGACTTTTAGCCAGATATTAAACGGACTCGAAAAAAGCAATTCGGAAAAATTGATGACGCGGGCGCGGATCGCCAATCGGCTTGCCAAAAGATCGCACGGGCATAAAAAGCAGCTTGCGTATGCCGTCAAACATAAAGCACTCTGCACGCTTGTTCATCACCTTCCGGGGCAGATCGAGATCCGCAAGGATATTATCCTGACGGATTTCGTGATCGTTGAACTCAAAAACACCCAATCCGGTCTTCATCTCTTAGCTGACAAAATCTAAACCAAAAAACCAAAAGGAAAAATTTAACTTTATGACAAGACAAACCATCACCATTGATTGCGAAACACTGCCGACAGCTGTTTCCTTTGAAAATCAAACGCTTTGGGAAACCGAAGAAGAATATAAGAAAACCGCGCTTGACGGAAACTTCGGCAGACTGCTCTGTATCGGTTACACACGCGAATTTTCTGACGGCAGAAAACTTGAACACGGCTGTTTCGGCTGGAATGCCGAAACGCAAAGTTTTGAAACCGACGAAGCTGTTCTTTTAACAGAATTCTGGGAAATGATGCGTTCGTTTAATCGTTTCAAAGACACGATCATCGGTCATAACATCATGGACTTTGACCTGCCGTTTATTATCAAACGCTCGATTATCAACGGCGTCCGCCCAACGGTTGATTTCTGCTTTGCCCGGTATCAGCGCCAGCCGATCTTCGACACGATGCGCGAATGGGATTGCTGGAGCTTTAAGAACTGGACAAGTCTCGACAAACTGGCACTCATTTTAGGATTACCATCGCCCAAAAACGGCGAAATCATGGGCGCGAATCTTTACGAAGCATTTCTTGAAGGCAAACACCGCGAGATCTACGAATACTGTATGCGCGACGTAAAAACAACGCGTAATGCCTATCGAAAAATGATCTTTACATTTCGGGCGGAGAAAGCACAGCCGATGGCGCCCGCCGTTTGAGAAGTTTCCCGGTCTCTCACTATACGTCGGTTAACCTCACGGCCTCACCCCTTTACGCGCAATTGAGAGCCGCAGATTTTCACGCCGCGGTTCTCAATTCCCGAAACAGACAAATTTTAGTAAAAGGAGTTATTAAATTATGAAAACGAAAACTACTGAACCGAACGGCTTTCAAAAACGAACCGTTCACAACCTGATCATTTTCAATAAGGGTAAAAATGAAAAACCGGATTGAAAACAAAAACTGATAAATTTCGCCTAAAAGACAGAGGATTTTCCATTTCCGCCAAATCCTCGCCAAACAACTCAATGATCACAATTTCAAAATTCAACTCAAAAGGAGAACTCTATGAAAAAACGTACCTTGTTAACTATTTTACTGGTGCTTTGCATCACATTTCAACCTTTTCTTCCCATTTATTCTGTTTCGCTTGTTACGGGACAACAGAAAGAACGGGAAACTTTAACCAATTCGATGATTGTCGAATTGACCAAATCCGGTTTACCGGCCGAAGTTATCATCGAAAAGATCAATTCTTCAACGGTCAAATTTGATCTGTCGGCCGAGGATTTGCAAAACCTGAAAACCGCCGGCGTTGCCGATTGGGTGATCGTTGCGATGCTCCGGGCGGCACGGCCGGCCACAACCGAAAATGAAACCATCCAACAACCCAAGGAGGTTGAAATTTCAGTCCCGGACGGAACAGAAATCGAAGTTCAGCTGAAAAACAATCTTTCCGGGCAAGATGCCAAAGAAGGCGATGTCGTTGATCTGGTGGTCGTCAGGAATGTAGTTGTTAACGATGTCGTGGTCATTGCCGAAGGTGCCGCCGCCACTGCCAGAATCACCAGGGCTAAACGGGCCGGTTATTGGGGGAAATCAGGCAAACTTGAATGGTCAATGCAGGACGTTCAAACGGTCGCCAATCGAAAAGTACCCGTTCGTTTCTCCAAATCGGTCTCAGGCGGAAGCAACAGCGGATCGGTCGCCGTCGGTGCCGTTGTGACGACCGTTCTGTTAGGTCCGGTCGGATTGCTTTGGGGACTAAAAAAAGGCAAGAAAGCGACGATTCCCGCCGGCAGCAAATTTTCGGTTTTTACCGACAAGGATTCGACCGTTTTGGTCAAACCGAGTCCGGCCAAAACCGGCAAGTTATAAGCTTTGAAAAGATTCCAAAAACTTTATGATTGGCGCTGATAAATCATTTACCGGGTAATGCGTCAGTAAAAAGTTAAAAAAGATTTATTGCCGAAGCACAACGCATTAACTTCAGAGTTATGCGGTTGGCTGTCATTCGGAATAAGTGAAAAGTGATAGGTGATAAGTGATAAGTGGATTTCACCTATCACCTATCACTTTTCACCTATCACTTATTCCGAATCTAATTGCTTTAATTTCTTAATTTAATTTTTAACAATTGATTT
>JANLTD010001140.1:0-2996 GCA_031362765.1 Acidobacteriota bacterium
GTTTCGCCTGTCAAAATGGCTTTGACACTGCCGAAATTTGTGCCGAATCTGTTGTTTGGAAAGCCAAACCGAAGCTCGGCTGATTACGATGAACTGGTCGCGAAATATCAGGGAAAACTCGCTGCGGGCAGCAAAGCAAGCGGAAAGTTTATTCCGCCGGAAATCAGATTTGATAACCGCGAATATTTGAAAAACAAGTTGATCAAAACCGTCAGAACCGTAACCGGTAAAATTGATAAATTTACCGAACAACAACTTGATGAATATATCCTGCCGCATCCGATCCTGGGCAAATTGACGATCCGCGAAATGCTTTATTTTACGATCTATCATGTTGGACATCATCATCAAAACGCGTTGAAAAATTTGGCAAACAAGTAAAATCTGCCGTCAGGTCGCGGGAATTATTTTTATGAAAACTCTTTATCAGAAATCAGCTGTTGAACTACTGAAACTCATTGACACCAAACAAGTTTCAAGCCGTGAAGTGACTCAGTATTTTATTGACCGGATCGAAGCGGTCAATCCGCAGATCAACGCCGTTGTTTTGAAATTTTACGATCAGGCGTTGGAAAAGGCCGCCGAAGCCGACAAAAAACTTGCCGACAATAAGAAAACCGGCAGACTTCACGGTTTGCCGTTCACGATCAAAGAATGTTTCGATTATCCGGGCACGCCAAGCACGCTCGGAGTTTTAGCCCGAAAAGATGATTCTCCGGTTTCAAACGATGCGTACATTGAAGCCTTGATGGACGAAGGCGGAATCGTTTTGGGCAAGACCAATGTTCCGCAGCTGCTGATATTTATCGAAAGCACGAACCGCGTGTACGGGACGACGAACAACCCGCACAACCCTAACTTTGTGCCGGGCGGAAGCAGCGGCGGCGAAGGCGCGATCATCGGTGCCGGTGCGTCGCCGGTCGGGATCGGTTCGGATCTCGGCGGAAGCGTTCGTTTTCCGGCAGCTTTTTGCGGGATCTGTTCGATCAAACCGACAACGTGGCGGACGCCCGATCTGACCCGGTACGGCGACACGATGCTTGAAGGTCCGATCGGTTCGGTTGCCGGCGTTTTGGGCAATTATGCCGAAGATCTCGATCTGTTTCTGAATATCATCAACGGATCGGCTGCCAAAATGCGAACGGTCAAACCGCTTCTGGACTATAAAAACATTGATGCTGCAAAACTTAAGATCGGCTATTTTTTATCTGACGGTCTGTTTGAGCCGATGCCGGCGGTCAAACGCGGCGTGTTGGAATCGGTCGAAAAATTAAGATCGCTCGGTGCGGAAGTGGTCGAATTCGAGCCGCCAAAATTTTCATTCGCCGAAGAGATCTTTTTTCGCATTACCGGATCCAATTCCGGAAAGATCTTTACCAATGTCCTGAAAGACGAAAAGCCTTTTCCGCAAATAAAGAATATGCTGATGCTGGCACAGGCTTCGCCGTTTAAGCGCAAGATCCTGAACAATTTGGCAGGTTTATTCGGGCAAAAGAGTATGACCCGTCTAATTCCGTATTTTGGTGGAAATGGCGACGAATTTCTCACGCTTTGGGCGACCAACCAGACCGCGTATCGTGCCGAATTTTTATCGGCGATGGACGCTGATAATATTGATGCGATCATCAGTCCGGTGTGCGCGTTGCCGGCTTTTTTGCATAATTCAACCGATAAAGTCGGTTTGGGCGGCATTTACACGATTCTTTACAATGTATTGGGTTTTCCCGCCGGAGTCGCACGGGTTTCGCAAGTCAAAAAAGAAGAGGCGATCGGCAGAAAAGCAAGTTTGGATCTCCTGGAACGAACTGCGTCAAAAACGGAAGCGTTGTCGGCAGAATTACCGCTTTCAGTCCAAATCGCCGCGCGTCCGTGGCGTGAAGATATAGTTTTAGCTTTGATCGAAAAACTGCATACGCGAAAAGAATAAAATCTGAATTCTACGCGATAAGTTATTTTCATTCTAAACATTCGCGTGAAGACTGGAGCGAAAGGCATCCTTGCTTGCCATGAGTGTCGTTTCGACGCGAAAAAGCCTTGTTAAATTCGACGGCACGAGGTTCACAAACGTCATTTTCGCGCCCTGCGCTCATGGCAAGCAAGGATGCCTTGCGCTCCAGTCTTTAAGTTTTCGTTGACTATCAATATAACTTATCGCTGACGCATTACTAAAATCTTAATTCTACGCGTTTTAGATTAATATACTATCCACTAATCGCACGAAAATCCTTATGAAATAAACCGCCGGTGATAATTGATTTGTCCAAGATGATAATCGAAATGCGTCAAAAGATGGATCAGCATCCATTTTGTTTTGACGATTTCGCCGTGATGCGTCTCCGGATATTCTTTTTCCAAATCCTCATCCGTTAATTTTTGCAGAGTCTTTGCGACGATTCCGGCCGCATTTTCAATTTCGGTCAAGATCTCCGCCCGCGACACATTTTTTGACGAAAATTCCGCGTCGCGGTTACGAACAAAATCAGTTCCGCCAAGATTTACGCCGAAAAAATGTTTCAGATTACCGATCAGATGCAAACAGAGATTGCCGCCCGAATTGGTAATACCGGCGGTTGTTTTCCATAGATCTTCTTCCGTTTTGTAAAGCTCTATTTCTTTTATAAGTTTTTGCAGATCGCGTTCGTAAATATTCAGTAAAACTTCTTTCATATTTTTAAGCCCTCGATCGCCGGATTCATCATAAAATCGAGCAGACGAATCAGAGTTTCGCGCATTTCCCTTCTATCAACGACCATATCAACCATTCCGTGTTCGAGAAGAAACTCGCTTCGCTGAAAGCCTTTCGGAAGTTTTTGGCGGATCGTTTGTTCGATCACACGCGGACCGGCAAAACCGATCAGGGCTTTCGGTTCGGCGACGATACAATCGCCGAACATTGCAAAACTCGCGGTCACGCCGCCAGTGGTCGGATCGGTCAGAACTGAAATAAACGGCATCCTTGACACTCTCTCGGATCATAAACGGCAGCACCTTTGGCG
>JANLTD010001182.1:0-2898 GCA_031362765.1 Acidobacteriota bacterium
CGCGCAGGGCGTTCCATTCTTCTTCGTTGACTTCTTCGATCAGCCAGCTTTGTTCCCAGTTGACCTTTTCCGTTCTGCCGCCGATAAATTCGCACAGACGGTCGAGATAAAACTTCGCGTGTTCGGTTTGCGCGGCGATCGTCGTGCCATTGACTTCGCGTGAAACCGCTTCCGCCGAGAGTTCTTCGAGCGTCGCAAAAATACCGACGCCGCGATCTAAATACGCGCTGCCCTGTCCTTCGGGCGATCCTTCAAAGGTTTCGCGCAAAAGATAGGCGAGCGATTTTACAAAATGATCTTTTTCGATATGATTTGCATCCATAATTCCCCATTTCGATTTGGGATTTGGGATTGCGGATTTGGGATTTGTTTTTTCAATCCGCAATCACTAATCCGAAATCAGACAACCTTCAAAATCTGGCGAACTGCGCCCAGATGATATGCCGTGTGCGCGAGAATTCCCATCGCGCCTGAAATCTTAAAATCGTTCCACGTTTCGATCTCTTCAAACGTATCGGTGACGTTTTGATACGCTTTGTGAAGTTGTCCGCAGAGGGCCGTCCATTCCGCGTCATTGACCGTTTTGATGAGCCAACTGTCTTTCCAATCAGCCATTTTATAATCTTCTTTCAGATAGTTATTTAGGAAATCGAGATAAAATCTAAGATGTTCGCAATGCGCGGCAATCGTCGTCGCGCCGTCATTCACGACGCGCGAAGCCTTTTCCGCGTCAATCGTGTCAAGCGTCGCGAAAAGTCCCGTATTTTGGTCAATATACATCGTCCCGAATGCCGTGTTCGTACTTTCAAAAGTTTCCTTAAACAAAGCGGATAATGATTTGGTAAAATCTTCCTGGTTGATTGTTTTCATTTTTTATTTTATTTTAACGCAAAGTCACCAAGATGCAGAGGCGAAAAGGATTATTTTTATTTCACGTTTCTGCTAATTAACCTAAGTTGCCAGCAATGAATGATAAAACAAACACTTCCACTAAAAAGACGAATTGACACGAAGGATTACGAAGCTTTTTTGTTTTTCGTGTTGATTCGTGCGATTCGTGGACACCAGGTTTTAAGTTCGTCATAGCTCGTCGGGTTAATTAATATTCTTAAAAACTTCGCGGCTTAGCGTCCTGGCGACATCCGCGTTAAAATCTAATTCTCTTATGTCCATCGAAAATGTCGAAAAATTCATCGCCGAATTCGCCCGCTCTCTGCGGGAAGAAACATTTGTCAAAATGACTTTAGGTAATTATAAAGGCGCGGACGAACACCTTCAAAAACTTCTGCTCCGCCTGATCGAAACGCGGAAGGGCAATCGGCTCTTTTTCCTATACCGTTATGATACACGCGATACGGCGAAAAATCACGATTTCAACGACGGAGTTAAGGTTTTGGGCGCTCTTTTAGGCAAAGATTTCTTTAGCGGACATCTTTTCACGACCGAAAACGATTATCAACTCGATGTCGGACGCAAGGGAAAATCGCGTCTGAACATTGCAAAAGCGACCTTTAGCTCGAAACCAAAACTCGCCCACGATCGCGAGAAGAAGATCCAGGTCAATCCGAACGCTTTTTATCTGAAGGCTCTCGGCATCACGACCGACCGCGGCGAGATCCGTGACAAACAGCACGACAAATGGAAGCAGATCAATAAATTTGTCGAAACGCTCGCCAGTCTTTTTGATAAATCGCAATTAAAAGACCGAAAAGAACTGAACATCGTTGATATGGGTTCGGGCAAAGGTTATCTGACTTTTGCGGCATATGATTTTTTCAAAAACATTCGCTCTCTGGACGTTAAGGTAACAGGCGTTGATACAAAATCGCAGCTTGTCGGGCTGTGCAACGATATTGCGCGCGCCTCGGAATTTGAAAACCTGAAATTCGTCACCGGCTGGATCGGCGATTTCGACGTAAAAAATGTTGATATTCTGATCGCGCTGCACGCCTGCAACACAGCGACCGATGACGCGATCTTCAAAGGTATCAAGGCGGAAGCCGATCTGATCGTCGTCGCGCCGTGCTGTCATCAGGAAGTTCGCCCGCAGATCGTGCCGCCCGAAATGCTCAAAAACGTCCTCAAACACGGCATTATGCTCGAACGCGAAGCCGAATTGATCACCGACGGACTGCGTGCTTTACTACTCGAAAAAAGCGGCTATCAAACAAAACTTTTTGAATTCGTCGCGACCGAACACACGCCGAAAAACAATATGATCGTCGGCACATTGCAAAAGAAAAAAGCCGATCCGGAAGATTTTCAAAGGCAGATCAAAGCGATCAAGGATTTTTACGGAATTAAAGAGCAGCGTTTGGAAAAATTGCTAGATGAGGCGAAGGTGTGCGCGTCGAACTTGGACACAAGCAAAATTCTCGCATTATGATTTTGGATATTGTAGAATCAATTGATGGCGTTCCGATTCGTTTGACCGACGAGCGTTGGGAACATATTTTGTTCAAACATCCGTTATTGAGCGGATACTATCAAAGAATTCTTCAGACGATTGAAAATCCGACTTTTATTTTGCGCGGAAACAATCGTTCAAAAATCGCGGTCAACAATTACGGGCGCAAATTATGGCTTCACGTTGTTTATCGAGAAGTCAGCCGCGATGACGGCTTCATAATTTCGGCGTATATTAAAAAAGATTACAACGAAAATACGATAATATGGCAGTCATAGAGTTAAATCGAACAACGAGCAAAACGGGCGAATTGCTGAAACTTGCAAATGAGCGAATCAAAATTCCGAGCAAATATATCGCTTTGAATTACCAAGCTGATGTTGATTTGTTATTTATTAAATTTACGAATGGCATCTCGACTTACAGCAAAGATGATATGAATAAAGGAATTATCTATAACTACAACGAAAACGATGAACTTGTCAGCATCG
>JANLTD010001233.1:0-6895 GCA_031362765.1 Acidobacteriota bacterium
TTTCAAACTGCGTGGTTTCAGGAAACACGACGGGACTTTTATCCTCGACGGGCGGCGTCCTGCGTATTTTCTTAAATATTATAACCAGCAATGGAACAGGTCTGTCGTCGAGCGGCGGAGGCGCAATCCTTTCGTCCGGCAATAATCAGATTGACGGAAATACCGTGAACGGCGGACCAACCGGATTTTTGACCAACACCTAATTTCAGATCGGGAAGTTCTGAAAATTAAAAGCCGTCTTCGATTTGAAGACGGCTTTTAATTTTCTACCATAAATCCGAAGAATCTTAACTCAGAAAACCTTTGAATTCGCTCGCGCCAGCCGCATAATTTGGAAAGATTTTATCAAGATTTTTATTGCCTAAATGTTTGGCGGCGATTTCGCCGAAAACGTCGCGGAAATCGGTTGTCACCGCTAAATCGCGTCCGTCGTCAAGTTCGCTTGATTTCAAACCTTTCCAATCGCCATATACTTTGCCGCCTTTGACGGAATTTCCGATCAGAAACATCGCGTTGCCGTGTCCATGGTCGGTTCCCCCGGAGCCGTTTTGCCGCGCCGTTCGACCGAATTCGGACATTGTTAAAATTATGACATCATCCATTCGTTTGCCTAAATCGGTCACGAGAGCCGCGATGTTTGCGCCGAAATCGCGTAAAAGATTGGCAAGTTGTCCGCGTGAGCCGCCTTCGTTGAGATGAGTGTCCCAATTGAGTCCGGGCGTGTCGGTGAAAGCAACTTCCAGACCGACATTCGATTTAATTAGTTGGCCGATCTGACTGAGCGAGCGTCCGAATGGCGTGTTTGTATAAACCGCGCCGTTTTCGGGTTTGAATTGCGCGGGATTTGCCTTTTTCAGATAATTGACGGCTTCAAACGTTTCCTTCCCGGTTTCGCCCAGAGAATCTTTCGCGTTTTCCTGATAAATGCCCTCAAATCCGCCTTGCACAGACTTTGTGTAAATTCCCGCTTTGATCGAAAAATCGGCGAGATTGGTCATCGCGACCGTCGGATATTTACCCAAAAATGAGCGCGGCGTCTGCTGCGTCATCGAAACGGCGCGGAAAGCCGAATCGTTTTTGCCCGCCGAGGTTTGCAGAACGCGGCTCAGCCAGCCGTCGCGCGTGCCTTTGTTGCCGGGCGTTCCCGATTCCATATAATCCTGCGCGTCGAAATGTGAACGCGTATTATCGGGCGAACCGGCCGAATGAACGATGGCGAGCTGTTTATTTTTCCAGAGCGTTTCAAACGGCTTTAGTGACGGATGAAGTCCGAAATAACCGTCAAGATTGATCGCTCCGTCCGTTTTGTCGGGTTTCGGAATGGCGATGTTGGTTCGCAGATTGTAATATTCGCTGTCGCCAAAGGGCACGACCATATTGAGTCCGTCAACCGCGCCGCGCTGAAAGATCGTGATCAAAATCTTCTTTTTGCCATTCTTATCGGTCAAAGTTTGCGCATTGGCAAATTGGTGCAGAAATTGGGGTGCCGCCGCCATCAAACCGAAACTTGCGAGCGTGACTCCGCTTGATTTTAAAAAATATCGTCTATCCATAAATGCTTACCTCTATTGAATATGAAAAGTTTTGCTGTGTCAGCTATTTTTTAGACGCGCGAAAAGTTACTTTGGCTAGTTTATTATTCAACAAAAATTAATTTTCCCGGCTTTGACCTTTGCCAAACCTTTTTCCATAATGCAATCGGAATATTATTTTTAAACATCTGCTACAAGATTATGAAAGAAGAATTGATAAAACTCATTTTAGAACGGCTCGAAAAAGATACCGATGCGATAAAGGCAGATTTTCACGCTGATAAAGGCATCAAAACGCACCACACGGCGATTGATAATCTCCTTCCCGAAGACGTCGCGCGTAAAATTTACGAATCGTTTCCGCCGATGGAAGATATGCGGCTTTTGGATAGTTTTCGCGAGAAAAAATACACGTCGAAGGATTTTGATAAATTCGATCCGCTGATGAAGGACGCGACTTTTGCTTTTCAGGACGAAAGAGTTGTCAAAAAGGTTGCCGAACTCACGGGAATCGAAGACCCGCAAGGCGATCCGCATCTTTATGCGGGCGGACTGAGTGCGATGGCGAAAGGCCATTTCCTTAATCCGCACCTTGATAATTCGCACGATTTTGAACAAAAATACTACCGTGTTTTGAATCTTCTTTATTACGTTTCGCCCGATTGGAAAACCGAAAACGGCGGAAATCTCGAACTTTGGGATGAAGAAGTAACAAAGTCAATTCAAATCCCGAGTCTTTTTAATCGTCTTGTTTTGATGGCGACCAACGATAAATCTTATCATTCGGTCAACGAGGTCAAAGCAGACGGTGCGCGCTGCTGCGTTTCAAACTATTATTTCTCGCCGCATTCGCCGAACGGTTATGAAACAACGCACGTCACTTATTTTCAGGCGCGACCCGAACAAACGATTCGTCGTCTGGTCACAAAAGTTGACAGCGGTTTGCGAACCGCGATCAGAAAGGTCGTCAAAAAAGGCTTTGCCAAAAAAGATATTTACGACGGCGAAAAAAAGTGAAAAAGCTTAAAAGTGAAAAAGTGAAAAAGTGAAAAAGTTTTGTCTCAAATAAACAACCCAACTTTTTCACCTTTTCACCTTTTCACTTTTTCACTTTCAATCTTTTTCACTTTGTTCTTCCGAAGATCAACCTGCCCAAAAACTCACGGTCGTCAAATTGTCCGAAGCTCGCTTGACGGACAATTACCAGATCTTTTGACGGAATGACATGAAGCCGCTGATTTCCCGCGCCGGCCGCCATATACAGATCTTTGACTTCTTCGCCGGCGACGGTTTCAACACGCATCGCGGTCGGCGTTCCCGGCGGGCTCGTTCCGACACGATTAAGCCAGAATGTAATGCCGTAAGCCGGATTTGCTTTTGAACCGACGACCAATTCATCAAGCAGTTTTTTCCCGATAATTTGTTTGCCGTCCCAACGTCCTCCGTTTTTCAGGAATAGTCCAAACTTGGCCCACTCCCGCGCCGTCAGATTTGCGCCTTGCGGCAAAAGCGGATTGCCGTCCGACATTCGCCAGAAAAAGACATTCAGGCCGATCGGCGTTAAAATCCGCCGTTTCAGATAATCCATCACCGAATCTTTTTTCGGTGCGAGTTTTCTTTTCATTACCTCGCCAAAAATCTGAAAGGGAACGGGACCGTATTCAAAGCGTGTTCCGGCGGCGTAGCTGACCGAGAAATTTATCGCGTCCGCATATTCGGGAACAAGCCCGATCTGCCCCGCTTCAATTCCGCTAGTCAAGGAAAGTAATTGACGCAGCGTGATCAGAGATTTCTGCTTGTCGGTTTTCCATTCGGTGATCGTCTCACTAACTTTTTCGTCAAAACTCTTGAC
This sequence comes from Acidobacteriota bacterium, assembly GCA_031362765.1. GTDB lineage: Bacteria > Acidobacteriota > Blastocatellia > Pyrinomonadales > Pyrinomonadaceae > JAFDVJ01. The sequence goes on from JANLTD010001233.1 coordinate 3,385, forward strand.
GAGCTTGTCTTCGATCGCCGCCGCGAGCACCACGCCCGAAAAAGATTTCGTGCCGCTGGCGAGAAACCAGGGCATTTCGGCCGTGTGTCCGTTTTGGTAATCTTCAAAGACGATCTTATCGCCTTTCATCACCAAGACCGACCTGCCGCGATTAGCGGCAGAATATTCCGCCGCAAGCTTGTAGCGCTCTGCTTCGGTCGATGTTTTTGTGTTTTGTGCTTTGACCGGGCAAATTGACACCAGAAAAATTGCAAAAATAATGACAAATGTTTTCATAATTTCACCAAACAATAACGCAGCGAGCGCAAGGTGCGCAGAGCATCATTTTTTTTGCACTGCGAACTCTGCGCTCTCTGCGTATTAAATTCCAACGTTACTGACGTTGAAATTCGGGGGTTCCTAAAACCAGACTGACGATCTTAAAGACCTCCGGATTGCCGCTCGGCGCCAGCAGACGCGCCTGACGGTTCAAACGGTTGCCTTGCCCGTCAGCGCGCATATTCGGCACTTCCAGATCATCATTGACCTCATCGGGCGATTTCACATCCGGCAACGGCTGTTCGATCTGTTTGAGAAGCGTCGCCCGCGTGTCCGGCGAAATTTCGTTATCCAAAATAACGGAAATCGTTTTATTGAGGATCGCCGCTTTGTCTTTTCCTTCAAAGAGTTTCAGATCGGTCGTTGTTCCCGGGATCTGATTCGAGGCTAGTGCGACCGAAAAATTCAATCTTTCGAGCAGCGCGCCCGCGTTGACCCAATCTTCCGCCGTGTCCGGATAACCGGTCGGAGCCTGATATCCGTATGGAACTTCGCCCAATTTATTAAGCATCGCAAGCATCGCGCCGCTCGAATTCGTATCCGCACCGATCGTCCGGATCGCGCTGACGGTAAGTTCAAATGGTGTTTTGATCTTCGCGCGGTAATTTTCCGGCGCGTAAAATTCCTTGTCGGTGAACAAGGCTTTCAAAGTCGTTTTGATGTCGCCTTTTGAATCTAAAAACGCTTTTGCAACGCGGCCGACAAGCTCTTCGCTCGGATTATCGTTGACGAATTTGACGGCGAGTTTGCGGGCGATAAATCGCGCCGTCGCCGGTTGGCTGACGAGAATGTCAATGACCTTCAAACCGTCTTTCATTCCGCCTTCGTTGATCGTCTGGCCGAGAAAAGTTTTTGTGCCGCCTTCGTGCCAGCTTTTATTGAAATAAAATTCGCCCGATTCAAGATCGTCGGGGATTCCGGCCTGACGCTGCAGACGGATCAATTGTTTGTTTTCTTTGCCTTCGATGTCGTTCGCAGCGGCTTTCCGATAACCGCGCGGATCGGCGATCGTCCAGCCCGTAAAGCATTTGGCAACTTCAATAATGTCTTGCTGAGTGTAACCGCCGTCAACGCCCAGTGTGTGAAGCTCCATTAATTCACGTGCATAATTTTCGTTGATACCGCGTTTCTGTCGTTGCTGGTTTGCCTGCGGATTGTCTTTCATCTGTTTCAGAAACTGGTCGAGTTGTGCGTCAGTAATGCCGCGCTGTTTTTTGATTCGTTCGCGCATCTGCGGCGTCAATGTACCGCCGTTTTGCATCATTTTTTGCAGACGATCGGCATTTTTGCGATTATTGTTTGTCGAGACATTCGGCGAGATGCTTTCAAAATTATCCAGATAAAACAGCATTGCGGGATGCTGCGCCGTGCCCGTGACCAGATCTTTGAAGTTTCCAAGCGCGTTTTTGCGAAGCACATCGCGTTCGTAACTCGGGATATACCAACGGACGGCGGCTTTTCCCGCGAAAACGTTGAAATGATTTTGCCAGAAATCAACCATTACTTCCTGCAATTGTTTTTCGGAATAGACGCCGCGCAAAACGCGGTTTGCCGTGATCTGCGGAATCAACAGGTTGGCGGGGCGCAAATCATATTTTACATAATAGTCACGCAGTTTTGCCTGCCGGTCGCGGCGGTCTTTGTCGCTCATTTGCTGGTCGGCGTTTTGATTGTTCTGCGCCTGATTGTTTTTGCCGCCTTCGAGCTGGCGGAGCAACGCGCCCGGATTCGGATATTTAGCGAAAACCTCGGCGGTTGACATATTGAAAACTTCCAGATTCTTGACCTTGAGATCGGCGACCGAATCGGTGATCGAATCAGGATTGAGCTGCTGTTCGATGTATTTGTTCAGACCCAACGCTTTGACGCGTTCGATATCGCCCGGACGCGCACCGAATCCCAGACGATTGAGAACGTGGATGATCTTTTGTTCTTCGGTCAGAGCTTTTTTATTTAAGCCGTTGTCGCCGAACGCGAAAACGAACGGGCACATCGCCAAAACCAACAACATTGCGGTAACTTTATGAATCAACGAATAATTTTTTTTCATCTCTTTAAAACCTCTGAAAATTTATGATTGCTTCGCACGCGGCGAAAATGTTATCTGTTAGCTTAGACGTTCAGAGTTTTGAAAAGGGCGAAAAATATTTGCAGTTCGTTGAGGCGTAAGCGTGTGCGTCAGCTAAAGTCGCGGTCCAACAAACTTTAGTTTGTTGAAACGCTCGTAAATGAAGACTTTCAGCAAAGGGCGTTCCGCGTTTGTTGGACATCTTGCAACAGCTCTTAACTTAACGCCATCGGCGTGTGAGCAACGGCGCATTCGTGCGTATGCCAGGCACGCTTGGTCACGCGCAGGTTTCTGCCTTTCTTGGCAAAGGACAACTAATGACAAACAAAACCGCATCTAAAATGTCGAAGTTTGCCCCAAAATTAGTTATAATGACAGGTGAGTTTTACCCAAAGGAAATAAAAATGATGAAGTTAAATAAGTTTTCGTTTCTGGTTTCTGCCGTTACCGGTCTTTTTTTAGCATTTAGCGCGATTGCGCAAACCGACACATTCAGCGACGCAAACGTTGATTATTCGTTTGATCTGCCGAATGCGACCTGGAAGATGACCGCCAAACCTTCGTCAACGAGTCCGAATGTCGAATATGTTTACGGCGACCGTTCGGGCGGTTATCTCGAAGTCCGCAAACTGACCGTCAAAGCCGATGATCTGATGGCGGACGTGATCGGCGGCGAAGAAGAAAAGCTGAAATTTCTGCAAGGCTACGTCGCGGGAAGGGAAGAAAACTTCGCGGGCAGCCTGAAAGGCACGGTCTTTAACTTTGAATTTGTCCGTTCGGGTAGAAATATGAGCGGCCGATTCTATTTTCTCAAGGTCAACCAGACGACCGTTTATGTCCTGCGCTTTACGGGCTTAAAAGAAAAACTCATCGCTATTCGCAACCAGACCGATTCGATTGCGCGGACTTTTGAAGTGAAGAAAACAAGTTGATTGTTCTTTCGCGGAAGGCATTCATAAACTTCGCGCCGAACGGAAAGTTGTTTATGTTTTATTTAGTTTCATTAATAATAATCGCTTTAATCGTTGCTGTTTTTTATAAATTCCGCAAATCTCACGAAAAGCAACATTGGACTCAACAAACTTTCATTGAACGCTTGTTACTGTCTGTTGCTCTTTCGACAGC
>JANLTD010001261.1:0-8019 GCA_031362765.1 Acidobacteriota bacterium
CCGCCGAGCGAATGACCGACAACAATGTCTGAAGCCGTCGCCCGTGAAGTTGCGAGCGCGCGAAGATACTGCACCGAGACACCTGTTAAGCCCTGTCCGACATTATCGCCCCAATCAGCCAGATCATCGGTTCCCGAAAACGACAAAACAGTTTTTCTGCCCTTCACCAAAACCGCCCGAAAACTTCCCTGCTCAAAAACACCAACCAGGTCCCAGGTGCTTCCCGAATTCGGAAAGCTCCACTTTCCCGGCGTGCCCTGTCCTTTGTAGGCAAGCCACGTCAAACCGACAACCTCTTCATATTTTAGACCCCAAGCATCAGGAACGCCCATCCTTTTTCTCCTTTTTATAAAGTTTTGTTGACCTTTTTATGACAAAAGATTCAAACTTTCTCATAAAATCTAAACTCTTGCTTTACGTTTTTTCAATCACGCGTTTTTTGACCGGCGATGACAGCACGATCGAAGTTGTCGTGATGCCGTACGGCGTTAATGTATCAATCAATGTTTGCAGATGACCGACATCGGCGACCGCAACTTTCATAATGAACGAATCGCCGCCGGTCGCGCGGTGACATTCCAAAACCTCGTTCGATTGTTCGGCAACCTCGATAATGTGCGAATAATCAACGCCGCTGATACTCATACGAATAAACGCAGTGATCGGCAAACCGACCTTTGCCGTGTCGATCTCGATTCGGTAACCTGTAATTATTCCGGCATCTTCGAGTTTGCGGACACGCTCGATGACCGCCGGAGTCGTCAAACCGACGCGGCGGCCGAGTTCGGCATACGTCAAGCGCGCATCCGTTTGCAATTCCCTGAGTATTTTCCAACTGATCTTATCGAGCTGCGGTTCCAAATCTAAAGCCATTTCGCCGGATCTCCGTCATTTATAAAGCGATTGTAACATCTCGCCATAATTGCGTGTAAATAAAAATGCTGAAAAATTTGTTAAAATAGCTGCGGTGCAATTTCCATGTATCGGCTGCGTTCTAAAATCGTCTTTATGAACATCAAACGAATTTTCACAACTCTTAATTTATCGGCGGCGGCTTTGTTATTTTTGCTAACGGCCTTTCCGGTTTCGGGTCAGCCGAATCTCGACCAAAAACGATCGGAAGCGAAAGCGGCTGCCGCTGAAGCAGCAAAACTCCGCGATCGGGGAACTTTTAAGTCATATCAACTGGCGATCGAGAAGTTTCAAATCGCGGCGAAATTATACGAAGAACTCGGTGAAAAACCATTTGTCGGCTACGCATTGCTGGGCATTGGGATGATAAAAAACGATCTGAACGAAAATCAAGAGGCTCTTGAGTATTCGCAAAAAGCCTTGGCAATATTTCGTGCGGTCGGACCGAACTATCTCGAAGCCTCGGCTTTGCTGACGATCGGCCGGCTTTACAATAAATTCGGCGACCGGCGTCGGGCGCTCGAACATTTCGATCAGGCGCTCCAAATCAGAAAAAGCCTCGGAAATCGGAGCGAGGAGGCGATCATCCTCAATAGTATCGGATTGGTTTTTAATAGCTCGGGCGAAAAACACAAAGCCCTCGAATATATCAACAGATCCCTCGCGATAGTCGAAGAACTAGGTGATTGCGGCGCGCAGGCTTACGCCCTTAACAATATCGGACAGATCTATACCGATCTGGGCGAATACAAAAAAGCTGTTGAGTTTCTACGAAAATCATTATCGATGCATCAGGCTGTGGGTGATAAACCGGGAGCAGCAACAACTTTGAATAATCTCGGCCTGGTCAACCTAAGACTCGGAGACCCGACAACAGCGATCTCATACTATAATCAGGCACTGGGTATTTTTTCCGAACTTGGACTCGAAGGCCAAATCCCGGTCATTTGGAGCAATCTGGGTTCAGCGTATATGGAGCTCGGACAATCCGGAAAAGCCATCGCATATGCTCGCCGCGCGCTTCCCTTTTTCCGTTCGGCGAAAAATAAAAACGAACAAATAACGAATCTCAACAACATCGCCGTGGCAAGTCTTGATCTGGGCGAAACCGCCGAGGCGATGAAGACCTTTAACGAGGCGCTCGTGTTGGTCAGATCAACCGAGGCAAAAGGAATCGAATCAGGCATTTTGGGAAATTTGATGCGTTCGGCGATCAACGCGAGCAATTCGCCATTGGCTGTTTTTTACGGCAAACAATGTATCAATCTTTATCAGGAACAGCGTTTGGCGATCAAAGATCTCGACAAATCCGTCCAAAAGGCGTATTTGAGTAAGGTCGGGAAAGACTATCGTGTTCTGGCTGATCTGCTGATTGAAAACGGAAACTTCGTGCAGGCGAAACAGGTTTTGCAAATGCTCAAAGAAGAAGAATATTTCGAATTTGTCCGCCGCGATGCGGGCGAGGTAAAAACTCTCGCGCAGCGCGTTGTCCTCAGCGACAAAGAAAAGTTGCTGATCGAACGTTATTCAAAACTGGCCGAAAGCGCGGCCGCGACCGGCGCAAAATTCGAGTTACTCGATGATAAAAAACGTCAACTCGCGCAAAGCGGCGCAACCCTCGCGCCCGCCGAAGAAACCGAATATGAACGGCTTTCCGCCGAATTAGCGGATGCTAATGCCGCGTTCAAACTGTTTCTCGAAAAGGAACTCGTCCGGGACATCGGCGGCGAAAATGCGCGAAAGATCGAAATTGACCGCGCTTTGCAGGACAAGCTTCGCAAATTCGGCAATGGAACGGTCGCCGTTTCGACGGTCGTCACAAACGACCGATACCGCGTCATCGTGACGACCCCGAATGTTCAAATTGACGGCAAAACCGAGATCAAATCCTCCGAATTAAATAAAAAGATATTCGCGTTTCGCGAAGCCTTGAAAGATCCGGCGATCGAAACGCGAATTCTGGGAAAAGACCTTTACGATATTCTCATCAAACCGATCGAGAGCGTTTTGAAGGACGCCAACGCCAAAACAATCGTTTGGTCTTTGGACGGCACACTTCGATACATTCCACTCGCCGCACTCTCGCCCGACGGCGAAACCTATCTCGTCGAAAAATATCAAACCGTCATTTTAACGCCGCAAACCCGCGACGACATCAGCGATTCAAATGTTGGGTGGAAAGCGATCGGAATGGGCGTTTCAACCGAACAGAGCGTTTTTTACCCCGATTTTCCGAATGATCCGGTCAAGCTCGAGGCGCTGCCCTCGATCGAATCGGAACTGAAAACGATCATTCGTGAAAATAACACTTCAAACGAAAAAGGCATTTTGCCGGGCAAGCGTTTTTTGAATGAAGGCTTTACGCTCAAAAACCTGACTGATTCGCTCGCAAGGAAAACGGCCGACGGCAAAAAAGAATTTTCGGTCGTCCATCTGGCAAGCCATTTTCGGCTCGCCAAAAACTGGTCTGATTCGTTTCTGCTGATCGGCAACGGGAAGATTCTGACGCTTGAAGAGATCAGCAATTCGCCGCTGATAAATTTCGCCGATATTGACCTGGTGACGCTTTCTGCCTGCAACACGGCTTCGAGCGAAGACTCGAACGGCGGCGAAGTTGACAGTCTGGCCGGACTGATTCAAACCAAAAACGGCAAATCCGTGCTGGCGACGCTCTGGGAAGTCGAAGACGAAAGCACTGCGATCCTGATGAGCAATTTTTATCGTCTGCGAAAGGAAAACCCGCAAATAACCAAAGCCGAAGCGATGCAATCAGCGCAAAAACTTCTTCTTTACGGCGGAGCAACGCCGAATCGCGCGGCGAAACCGGCAATCGCAAAATTTCCATACAATAAATCGCGTCCAATGGCACATCCCGTTTACTGGTCGCCATTCGTTTTGATCGGCAACTGGCGGTAAGCGATTTGTGATTTCGGATTTCGGATTTCGGATTTCGGATTGCGCGGAAATAATGTTCTTATTTTTACTTTGACCTTACATCATTAAGCAATCGTCCATATTTTCCTCACAATGTAAATCACATCCGTTCAAAAAAAACATTTTTGCTATTCAAATTGTCGGCCGTTTTTATTACACTTGGTTATTTGGAGATAACTTTTAATTTTTAGCCTACATCGCAACCCAAAAGGAGTTCTTAAAAAATGCTGACAGACACAATTTCGACAACGACGATCGAACCGGCCGTCGAGATTTCAAATTATAAGATCAAAGACGAAGATCTGCCCGGCTTTACGGATTTACAGTTTGAACGTATCAACGAACTGCAGCTCGACCATCCGGGCGCCAACGACGCGGCTTACCGGACGCGGCGCGATTACATTGCGCGCTGCGCAAAAAGTTTCCGCGAAACAGGCATCATTACCGACGTAGAATATAATTCCCGTGAACAGCGCGTCTGGCGCTATGTTGCCGAAGAACTGGAAGAACTTCAGCAAAAATACGCGTCGCCTTTTTACTTACGGGCGAAAAAAGATCTCGGCATCACGACCGACCGCATTCCGCAGCTCACGGAAATGAACCGCTGTTTAAAGGAACTGACCGGTTTCCGGCTTGCGCCGATCGAAGGATTGGTTGAAACGCGCGGCTTTCTTTCGTGGCTTTCGTATCGCGTGATGCTTTGTACGCAATACATTCGCCATCATTCGCAACCCGCATACACGCCCGAACCCGACATCGTCCACGAAGCGATCGGGCATATTCCGATGTTCACGAACCCGAATTTCGCTGATTTTTCGCAGTTCATCGGCCACGGCGCACGCATTGCGACCGATCAACAACTTGAAGAGTTAGGCAGACTTTACTGGTTCACGGTCGAATTCGGTCTGGTCGAACACGAAGGCGACATCAAAGCTTACGGCGCGGGACTGCTTTCGAGCTTCGGCGAATTGGAACACGCTTTCTCGGATAAAGTTGACCGCCGCCCGTTCGATCTCGAAGAAGTCATCAATCAGGACTACAGCTATTCCGATATGCAGAAGATTTTATATGTCATTCCGTCTTACGCGGAACTCAAAGAGCAGACGCGCAAATATATCGAAAGTTTTTGAAAAGATAAGTATTCAAGTGGATTTATGAATTGTCTTTTATGAATTGCCGTCAGCTTCAGCTGACGGATCAAGGATAAATAAACACAGGCTTTAGCCAAAGAATAAAATAAATAATTTTCCTTATTGCTTTAGCCCAAATAAATCAATATGTCACACATCAAAGTTTGGTTACATTTTGTCTGGTCAACTAAAAATCGAAAACCGCTTTTGGCTGATGACATAAGGCAAAAAGTTTTCCGGCATATCAGAGAAAATGCCAAGGAAAAGGGAATTTTTATAGATTTTATCAACGGCTATGTTGACCACGTTCATTGTTTGATCTCGCTCAGTCCCGATCACACTTTGAAACAAATAATGCAGCTTATCAAGGGCGAATCGTCGCATTGGATCAACAAAAATGGTCTTTGCAAAGAGAAATTCAGTTGGCAGGACGATTATTTCGTCGTCTCGGTGAGCGAATCGGTCGTTGATAATGTCAGGGAATATATCAAAAATCAGGAAACGCATCATCGTGAAAAGAGTTTTGATGAAGAATTTGAAGAGTTTTTGAAAAGAGCCGGATTTCAAAGATTTGCCGGTTGATTTGCGCTAAAGCAATTATGAATTATTGTTTGTCTTATGAAAATTGTTCTGTATTTTATGAATTGCTGTCTTTGCCTTTATGAATTGCCGCTTTAGCTGACGGATTGAGAGTAAAAAAACAGGCTTTAGCCGAACAATTAAAATTGAATTTATTCCTTACAGCTTTAGCTAAAGCAATAAGGATGATTGATATTTATTTGATATTTGGCTAAAGCCTGTTTTAAGAGCATTCAGATTCCGTCAGCTGAAGCAGACGGCAATTCATCAAGGCAAAATTTTGATGAAATAAAGAGTTATGAAATTTATGCGACACATTCAGCGTTCAATGCGCGCTTTTGATCTATCTGACGATTTTGTTTGCGTCTTTTGTCGGGATGCAGTCTTGAATTAAAATAAAATTATGGAAACAGTAAAAGTTACGAAATCTTTAGCGAGAAAAGTTGAAAAAACTGCAAAAGAAATGCGTGTTTCAAGCGATAAACTCGTTTCGTTGGCGTTGGAAGATTTTCTCGAACGCAAGCGAAATAACGATTTGCTCAAAGCGATCAACGAAGCCTTTAAAGACGAGCCGTCAGCAGAAGAACGCGAAGAACTTCGGTTGATGACAAAGAAATCGTTTGAGGTTTTAGACGAGTGGAAATAAATCGAAGCGATATTTTTGACATCGCAAATTGGCACGTCAAATCTTGAAATCACAAATTGTGACTTCAAGATTAAAAAAAATATGACAACAAGAGATAAAAGTTCAGATGAAACTTCCCTCTTAACACTTGATTTGGTCGAACGCAAAATTTACGTTGTGCGTGGGCAAAAAGTGATGCTTGATAATGACTTAGCCTTGCTTTATGGTGTAACGACAAAGCGATTAAATGAGCAAGTAAAGCGAAATATTTCCCGCTTTCCCGAAGATTTTATGTTTCAATTGACGACCGATGAGTTAGACAACTTGAGGTCGCAAATTGCGACCTCAAGTTTGAAAAGTTATGGCGGACGGCGATATATGCCTTACGTTTTCACCGAACAAGGCGTAGCGATGTTGTCGGGTGTTTTGAATAGCGAACGCGCCGTGCAAGTTAATATCGGCATTATGCGGGCGTTTGTGAATATGCGGAAAATGCTTTCGACCAACGAAGAAGTCAGCAAAAAACTCGCCGACATCGAAGACAAACTCGGCAATCACGACGAACATTTCAAAAAAGTTTTCACCGCGATTCGCCTGCTGATGAATCCGCCAAGCAAATCGGATAAACAAATCGGCTTTATCCAGGAAGGAAAAAAGAAATAACCGGAAAACTTATGCAACACATTCAGCGTTCAATTTTGCTTTTGATTTGTCTGACGTTTTTGTTTGCGTCTTTTGTCAGAGCGCAGAAACTTAGTTGCTCACTGTTTTTAAGGAGAAAACTCATATGATTTTTTTAACACTCGACTTGGTTCTAGTTGCAATATCAATTTACTTTTTGTTTTTGGGGCTGAAAATGTTTTTGACAAAAAAGCCTGTGCTAATTCCGGCAAAGTATAATTTCGTTGTTGTCTTCATAGCATTTGCAACGCAATTAGTAATACCGCTAAGCGATCTATTTCGAACATCAAGATACAAAGAAGATAATTTTGATTGGTTCTTGATGTTGATGCCATTGTTTCTAATTGTCATTTACTCTGTTTTGCTGGTTTATCTTTGGAAAACGATGCAAGGCTATCAAATTATCGGTGTCAACGAAGATATATTTCGCACTTCTCTGCAAAATGTTTTAAGAAAACTTGGATTACCGTTTGAGGAGCGATTATCGAAAATGCGTCTGACAAGTTTGGAAACCGACTTGGAATCTTCAGTAAATGCATGGTCGGGCGTTGCAACAATAAAAATCAAAGACGCAAAATATAAAGAAGTTGAAAAAGAAATCGCTGAAAATTTACGGAAAGAATTTCAGGATGATTATCTGCCTGTAAATCTACGGACAAGCTATTTTTATTTGATAACAGGTAGTTTAATGTTTGTTTTTATGGCAGGTTTTTCTTATTGGACTTGGACAACAGAATCATTTTGGAGAAATTTTTAGGTAAAATTAAAATTTTTATAAAGAGGCAATTATGACAGACGAAAAAAATCCATTGGGACTGAAAAAGTGAGGTAAATAGTAATGACATTGACAATCGAAATCGCGCCCGAAATCGAATCGCGTCTTGAAGCCGAGGCTAAGCGCAACGGAATGAGCAAAAACGATTTGGCGAAAACTGTCATCGAAGAAAGATTTGCGCCGAAAGAAAAACGTGAAAATTATATGCCGGAAGGCTTTAAGCCGCGTTATATCGGCAAAGCGGAAATGCGCGACTTTTCGGGTGACGACGAATGGTTTCGGGAAAACCGCGAAAAATATCAAGGGAAATATGTTGCCACACACGGCAACCGCTTGATTGCGAGCGGCGACAAATTAAAAGAGGTCATCGGTAAAGCGCGTGA
>JANLTD010001277.1:0-1899 GCA_031362765.1 Acidobacteriota bacterium
ATTCAAACCGGCGGGCGACAACGGCAGCTTTTATCAAAAGATCGCCTTAAAGGTCGAAACGATTGATGCCGTCAATACCGTTCTACAGGTCGGCGAGCAAAAATACGCGCTCAATGACGATTTCTTCCGTGTTGGCGGAAGCGGAACCGCATCAAATGCGCCTTTGGTTTTCGGTGGCAACGGCTGGATGGTCAAATCAAAAAATATTGACGCGCTCGCGGGTGTTGACGTCAAAGGCAAGATCGTCGTGGTATATAGCGATGGTTTCCCGAGCGGACGTTATCTGATAGCGCCGCCGAGCGGTGTCACGCAGGACGATCTGAAGGGCGCGAAAGGTACTGATTGGGCTGACTCGGTCACGAATGCCGCATCAAAAGGCGCGCTTGGTGTGATTTTGGTGGCATCGCCGCAATTGCAGGGCGCCTGGGGACAAATCCGCGGTTTCTTTTCACGCGGGAGAACATACCCTGAAAAATTGAGCGAAGAAGGCGGAAACAACACGAATAATCTTCCGGTATTTCTCGCGTCGCAGAAGATCGGCGACACGATTTTCGCGGGCGAAGCGGCGGATAAAACTTCAAAGACGCCTTTTGTCATTAACAAAAATGCGACGCTCAATTCGGCAAGTATCTCGGAAACAAAATACACGCAAAATGTCGTTGCGGTCTGGGAAGGAAGCGACGCGGTTTTGAAAAATGAATTTGTCGCGATCGGTGCGCATTACGACCACGTCGGCACGAATCCGAACGCGCGCGGCGACGATAAGATCTTTAACGGCGCAGATGACGACGGTTCGGGAACGGTCGCGGTTCTGTCAATCGCCGAAGCGCTTGCAAAATCGAAGAAACGACCGAAACGCTCGGTCTTGCTTGTCTGGCATTGCGGCGAGGAAAAAGGTTTGTGGGGCAGCGAATATTTCAACAAATTCCCGACCGTTGACATCAAAAAAGTTGTCGCCCAGCTCAATATTGATATGATTGGCCGAAGCCGCAAAACCGATGACACAAACCCGAAAAATAAAGAACTGTCGGGCGAAAGTGAAATTTATGTGATCGGATCCCAAATGATGAGTTCGACGCTCGGCGCGGTCACCATGGGAACGAATGACGCTTATTTGAAATTAACTTACGATATGCGTTACGACGACCCGAAAGACACGAATCGTTTCTTTTTCCGTTCGGACCATTTTAATTATGCGGTCAACGGCATTCCGATCGTCTTCTGGTTTGACGGTGTTCACGAAGATTATCACGGCGCGGGCGACGAACCGCAGAAGATTGATTATGTGAAGATGGAAAAAATCTCGCGGACGATCTTTTTGACCTTGTGGGAGCTTTCCAATTTAAAAGTGCGTCCGGCGGTTGATAAACAACTTCCGCCCGAATTAACGGCAAGATAAAAAGGCAAAAGGTAAAAGTTAAAAGGTAAAAGGATTTAAAACTTTTGCCTTTTTACTTTGATTCGTCGATATGCTTCGGATTTGCTCAGACCGAATTCTTTGGCGGCTTTTTTGAGCGCATTTTTGTTGTCAAGGCCTTCTTTTTCAAGTTCGGCGATGCGTTCGGAGATTGTTTTAGTATTTGAGATCTGAGATCTGAGATTTGAGATGCTTTCGCGTTCGATGACCAAAACGATCTCGCCTTTGGTTGGGTTGATAGAAAACTTTTCGGCTAAATTCTGCAAGTTTCCGCAAATTGTTTCTTCGTGAAGTTTTGTGAGTTCGCGGGCAACCGCCGCTTTTCGATTTCCTAAAACTTCCAAACAATCCAACAAAGATTTGCCCAAACGGTGCGGCGTTTCATAAAAAACGAGCGTCGCGGGAATCGTTTTGACCTCTTCAAGCCGCCTGATTCTTTCACTCATTTTCGACGGCAAAAATCCGCCGAAAAAGATGGAATC
>JANLTD010001281.1:0-3288 GCA_031362765.1 Acidobacteriota bacterium
CTTACGCTCAAATCTTTACGTTTTCGTTTTCTGTGAGCGTAACTTTTCTGTGACGCATTACCTCATTAAGTTATGCCTCACTGAAAAATTGCAAGTAAAATCTGTGGTAAAAGAGCGGGCGAGAGAGCGCACCTTCCAGACCTGAAATTGGTTCTATCAGGTCTTTCTAATCTTTAATTTGAGAAATTATGAAAGAAAATTAATCAATTTACAGCAAATTTGAAGTCTGGAAGGGTTGTTTTACGCCCGCTTTTGTCAAAATATGAATCCCTAACTTTTAACTGACGCATTACCTCATTTGTAATGCGTCATTAAAGAGTTGGGTTTGCCTACGAAACACACGAACGAGCCGAAAAAAACCAATTATTGTTTTACTTTTAGTTTTTTTCGTATGTTTCGTAGGCAAAAAATCTTTCTGTAACTTTTCAGTGACGCATTACCCTCATTAGAATAAAAAATATTGACCAAATCCCTTAATTGCCTTACTATCAACATGGGTGTTGCTTCTCAAATCATTTCCCAATCCAACCTATCTCAGACTTTGTAAAATAATTAAAAGTTTTGGCCGTAGTTCTACTTTGTCAGATTTAATAAATTTGAAAGTTTATATGAAAAACTATCCACGAAAAACATGAAAAACACGCAAAAAACGCCGGATTAGTGTTTTTGATTAGTGTTTTTTGTGCGATTAGTGGATAGATTTTTTAATCTGACAAAGTAAAATTAGGCAATTTGGTAATAAACGAATAATAGAACCACCCTTTTTTTCCCTTTCAACAAAATTATATGAGTGCGAATGAAATCCAAATACAAGTTGAAGTTCTTCAACCGGAGATAAGTGGTCAAATCCAACAAATCACGTCTCATGAGTTGAAGAATTGGATCTTGGAAGGAAAATTAAAGCCTAATCATCAGGTTAGAATAAAAAATCTTTCCTGGATGGAAGCTCATAAAATTCCGGCGTTTCAATCTCTTTTTGAAACAGTCAGGTATGAACAAGAAAATAAATCGGATGTTATTGTTAACACAATTTTATCAAATACAACGTCATCGAAAACGACAAATAAATCGTCGGCAAAAACTAAAAAAACAGCATCATCAGCCGATAAAATTACCACCAAAACAGAAAAGGACGATTCAAATCCCAAAAACAAGCAGAAAACCGCTGAGCACTCAATTGCATACAAACTATTTGAACAGAAATCTAAGTCAGGGGCTAAAAACAAAGAACTGAAGCCAAAATATTCTCGAATTTCACCAGTCCTTAACGCAAAATCGTATTTAGTAAAGAGAATTGCCGGCTTTATAGCTGGTTGTGTTTTAACGTGTCTGCTTGCTTTGGGAGGTTCTTATTCATGGGTATATCTATTAAAAACAAGAGCTAAAATAGACGAAAAGGCAATTCCTGAACTGTCAAGTTTAGAGTATAAACTACCTTCAGATAAAGTTGAACTACGGCTCAAAAAAGTTGAAATAGAAAAAGAAATAGATCCTGCCAATAGTCAGGAACTGTCAGTGCAAAAGTCGACTTATTCTAAAGAAGTCGAGAAACTTGAAAACCAATTTAAAATTGATCGCAAAAACATCATCAAACAACGGACGGAAAAATTACAAAATGATGATTTTTATACCACATTTTATTTCAGTTTAGCTGTTTTGCTTAGTTTGTTTTTATTTTTGAAAGTCTTTAATAATAGAACTGAGGAAAAAATCGAAATTCATAAAGAATCTGATTTGCTTGATGTTGAGATACCGGACGATTTGAATATTCCGGCTGCGGTTGATGAAACGAACGACCCTGAAAAGCATCAAATAATTGATCCGACCAATCCCTCCGATATTCCAATAACAAAATCAACTGAAGAAAATTCGACAACTGCTACAAATGTTATTGTGACACATGTTGTAGTGCATCAAAATGCGGAAACCGCAGAGATGAATCAGACAATAAAATCAGAACTTTGTTACTTACATTTGGACAAATCAGCTGATTTTGTTTGCGTGAGGTGCAAAAATCATTTTTGTGCCGACTGTACAGTTACTTTCGAAGAAGAAAAAGATTGTTGTCCTTTCTGTAGGATTGTCTGCGTACCATTTGTTGAAAAAAGCAATTCTTCTGTACTACTTAAACTGCAAGCTGAAAAGAAGAAACCTAGCTTACTGGAAATGGGAAAACTAACGGATTTTAAAGTTCGTGATTTTCAAGATGAAAGGACACAAAAGATAACGATTTTAAGGGCAATTCTGATTTCGGTTTTGTTTTCAATTTCCATCTCGATCTTTTGGGTTTACAAATTCTTGCCATATTTGGAAAATAGAGAAAAAGAAATTTCTCAAAATGCTGTTAATGTGAATGGGAACACTTCAGAGGATTTATCCAACAAAACCGTAAAAGCCGACAATAGTAAAGCCAAAGCAGATAGTAAGGCAGTTGATCCGTGTATTGATAAGAACACCAAAAAGCCTATTGAGTGTGATGATGTAACCAGGAGAACTCTTGAGATTCAAAAAGAGAAAGCTGAATCTATCGAAAAGAGTAATAGAATTTTAGGCGTGATCACACCGTCATCGAGTCCGGAATCTGAAGACGCGAATCCGGAAAGCGAAAAACCGGATCCTGTTGATGAAGAGCGAAGAGAGTTTGAAAAACAACAATTCATAAAGGTGTTTATATGTTCTTTTCTGGGTATTTTCGGGTTGTTGATGTTAGCCAGACTATACAGTAAAGACAAGAACGTCTTGAATGAAACAGAGGAAATAACCTAAAAGATCCGATTTTAAGAAACTTTATTGCAAAGCTTTGATCAGCAAATCAATTTCCTCTTTATTTACGCACAGCGGCGGCAATAATCTTAAAACTTTCGGATTGCTCGAAGTTCCGGTGATGATCCTGCTTTCCAATAATTTAGCGTGAATCGGCTTGCAGCTTTCGGCAAATTCGATTCCGATCAATCCGCCTTTGCCGTGAACGGCGACGACTTCTTCAATTTCTTTTAATTGTTCACGCAAGTATTTTTCGATTTCGGCAATATTAGAAAGCATATTATCGCTTTCGATTGCTTCTATCGTTGAAAGAACGGCTGCCATTGCGATCATTCCGCCGCCGAATGTTGTTCCTAAATCGTTCGTATTTATATGAGAAGCGATCTTTTCATTGACCAGACACGCGCCGACCGGAACGCCGCTTCCCAGAGATTTGGCAAGCGTGATGATATCGGCTTCCGTTCTACCGGCCAGATCAGAACCCGAAAAAAACCAGCTTCCGGTGCGTCCGATGCCGGTTTGAAC
>JANLTD010000045.1:0-2351 GCA_031362765.1 Acidobacteriota bacterium
GTCCCCGCAACATCGCCGACCATTGTGACGCCGCTCATACCTGTTTGCTTAAAGCTCTTTGCCAAACCGAAATCGGTTAATTTCGCATTATAATTAGGAAATGAGCCGTCAACCAAGATGTTTTGTTCTTTAATATCGCGATGTATAAACCCAAGCGAGTGGGCAAAATCGAGTGCCGAAAGCGTCTGTTCGATGATCTTGACGACTTCCGGATAGGTCAATTTTCCGCCACGCTGCTTGGCAAGTTTTGAGGCATCCATTCCGGCCACAAATTCCGTCACCAGATAAACAATTCCGTTATGAGTTCCGTGATCGAGGTAGCTGACGATATGCGGATGCTGCAGTTTTGAAGAAACTTCAATTTCCCGCAAAAATCTTTTCAGAGATTGTTCACTAACCGCGACTTCGGGAAGTAATGTTTTGATTGCCACCGCACGTCCGTCTTTTTCGGAACGGGCGAGCATAACGCTTCCCATACCGCCCTGTCCGAGAATCCGAATCATTTGGTAATGCGGAATCGGCTGCGGGTTTTGTTTTAATTTCTCACGACAATTGTCGCAAAGAAAACTCATTCGCGCATCGGGACTCGAAACTTCGGCTTCAGTCGGTATTCCGCAATTAAGACATTGGATTGTCATTAAAGACGGTATTGTGGTCGTGATAAGTGTCGGTTGCCCGTAAATCGACGGAGATTCTGTTTCGGTCGAAACTTCCACTTCTAAAACCGTCTCGCCGCCCTGAATCCGGTCTCCGCTTTTTAAGTAACAGGTTTCAACTCTGATCCCGTTGACGAAAGTTCCGTTAGTCGAGCCTAAATCACGCATAAAACATTGCGGCGGAGCAATTTCTAAAATGCAGTGATGGCGCGAGAAATAACGGTCTTGCGGCAAGCAAAAATGTGAGTCTTCGCTTCGCCCAATCATAAAAGTTTCGTGTTGTTCAAACGTAAATACGCGTCCGGTTTGCGGACCCGCAATGACGCGGAGTGTAACCCTCATTTGTTCAGATTTTACTTGATTTTCCGCCCTTTGCAAAAAGACAAACTAAACTAATGTAAGTTTAGGTAACAATAGCGATTATAAAAATAATAATACTGATTGAAAAACCGACCGCGCCGGTGATAATTCCCGCGATCGCCAAGCCGCGTCCGCCATATTTTGTCGGATCTTCTTTCTCTTGATTCAATGCGATCACGCCGGTAATGATCGCTCCGGCGCCAAGCGGAATCCCGCCGTAACAGCAGCCGATAATAACCGCTAAAATTCCTGTAATTAAAGAGATAGTCGGCAAGGTCTGGTCTTGCGAATTAACCCGCATCGGATAATTTACAGGCCGATTCTGAATGTTCTGCTGATTTGGAAAAACTGTTGGCGGTTGATAATTTTGTTGCCCCCAATTTGTCTGATTTGTAACTCTTGGCGGATCCATATACATGGTTTTTGGTTCCGACTCTGATGAAGTTGACAAGAAAGACCCGTCAGTCAAACAAAAATTCAGGTTGTCATCAGAATAAGTTTGCCGACAGCTTGGACAAATTTTCATATTATTCCCTAATAATTCTCTTAGACAGTCGAACTTATTATAACGTATTATGCAAAAAACTTGTTCGGTTTTTGCAGGTTTTAGAGATTTTAGGTCGAAAATTCCGCAGGCATCTTAAGTTTTGGCTCATAAAGTAAAACCGCAACGCCCGCAAAACTTAATGTTCGGAGGAAATGTAGAACCACATCTTTTACAAAGTTTTTGAACGGGTGGCGGTTGGGTTGTCTGGACTGCTCCGCCGGAATACAAGCCAACCGGTTGATTTATTTTTGGTTGGACAGGCTGATTAAAATGCAGGCCGCAACGCCCGCAGAATTTGGCATTTTGGGGCAACTGGGTCGAGCATCGCGGGCAGGTTGAATAATTCTGAGAATTTAGTCCGGCGCTCACAACTGTAAAAGAACGGTTTCCGCAACGTCCGCAAAATTTGACACCTTCGGCAAAACGCGCCTGACAATTTGTGCAGGCAACAATTCCCGGCATAATGCTCGACTGTGCAGTTCCGCTCTGTCCCGATTGCGATGAAGTCGGTTGACTTGCCGTCCCGGTCAATGGTTTTAAATGTGCTTGAATAACCTGTTCCTGACCGCCTTCGCGAAGTTCAATGACCCGTTCATCGTCCTTTTCGCCGACTTTTGAAACGCGCAAGATATGTTGTCCCTGCGGAACGGTTGAAAGCACGAGTTTTCCGGAGCTTCCGATACTCCCCTTGCGTTCGTCGTTGACATAAACTTCCGCGCCGACGGGGGCGAGGATAACTAAGCGGGCCGACCCCGATTTATTTTTTTCATCGACATCTTCGGCCGCTT
>JANLTD010000059.1:0-2558 GCA_031362765.1 Acidobacteriota bacterium
CAACGGAAGCCGTTTTTGCCGTTAAGGAAATTGCGTATTTATCCTCGATTCCCTGCTCTGTAGCGGTCGCCGTCCAAAAAACTTCCTTCACCGAATTTCGCAATATTTGCGGCAGAACACGCGCAATAAAACTTCTTCCCTCGTCGTCGTCGGTCGCATCCATTGCCGTTGAAACTCCGGCGAGATTCGAGATCTGCGCGATGCCGTCGGTCGAAACATACCCGAAAGCAAGTGAATCCTTCGCAGTTTCGCGCATTTTTGCCAGAGCTTCATTTTTTACCAAACTGTCGGCTTCGCCGCGCAAAACCGCCAGCGATTTTTCGAGCGCGGTTTCGTCGTTGCTGAAAAATATTTTACTGTCCTTCACAAAGGCAAAAACCTTGCGCCCGTCTTTCGCCGTCCAGACAAAAGATTTTCCGCCCGATTTGTCCGCCGTGTCGAGCGTCACTTCGCCGCCGTAAGTTTCGTTGACAAATTCGCCCAGTTTGTTTTCTGCAAACTGCAAAGTGTAGCGATTCCATGTATGCGTGTCGGCGATCGCGACAAAACGCGGTTTGAAATTGAGAATCGAATTTTCCGCCGTGACCTGATTTTCCGACGCTTCAAAACCCGTCACGGCAACTGCCAACTGCATTCCTCCGAGCGCGGAAAAATCCGGTTTCTTTTTTGCCGCGTCCTGAAAGGCTTTGCTTTCGGTCAAAGCGCTCAACGTTTTTCCCAAATCGCTCGTTTCGAGATAAACAAGCGTGTCAATTGGGGCAAAGTTTCTTAAATCGGTCGGCGGCGAACTACACGAAACAAACGCAAATAAAACCGCAGAGACGCAGAGACGCAGAGTAAATAATAAAAATTTTCTTCGCAATTTTCTTTTGGTTGCCAAAAAACCCTGCGTCTCTGCGTCTCTGCGGTTAAATTTTTGTGGTAATATTTTTTGCATTATGGATAAAATTTTCGCAGATAACATTTTACAAGGTAAAGTCGCGTTTGTAACAGGCGGCGCGACGGGAATTACAGGCGGCGTCGCGCGCGCCTTTTCGGAAGCGGGCGCCCGAATTGCAATAACGTCGCGCAAAGAAGAAAATCTGATCGCGATGAAACAACTCATCGAAGAAAACGGCGGCGAATGTTTCGCGGTTGTGGCAGATGTTCGCGACTACGCGGCGGTTGAAAACGCGCTCGCCAAAACCGTCGAGCATTACGGCAAAATTGACATCGTCGTCAACGGCGCGGCGGGAAATTTTCTATGCAAAGCGGACGAGCTTTCGGCAAACGGTTTCGGAACGGTCGTTGATATTGATACAAAAGGCACGTTCAATGTCTGCCGCGCCGCCTTTGAAGAACTGAAAAAATCAAAAGGACAGATCCTGAACATTTCGGCGACGCTTCATTACCTGGCAACGCCGATGCAGATCCACGTTTCAGCGGCGAAAGCGGGCGTGGACGCGATCACACGCAATCTTTCGGTCGAATGGGGCCGCCACGGCATCCGCGTCAACGGCATCGCGCCCGGACCGATCGAAGACACCGAAGGAATGAAACGACTTTTGCCTCCGGAATTAAAAGATAAATTGACGCGCCGTATTCCCTTGCAGAGATTCGGGCGCATTAAAGACATCGAAAATGCCGCGCTCTTTTTAACGTCGGACGCGGCCAGCTATATCAACGGCGTGACGCTCGTCGTTGATGGCGGACAATGGCTTTTGGGAACGAGCCTGACTTAGAATATATCGGCATTATTGTTGTTAAAGAGAGTTTGTGAAAATTGCTGTCCGTCCTAAGGCGGACAGCATCTCGGCGCACAAAACCGACGCTCTGAGTCGTTGCGATCATAGATTTAACGAATTTATTTCGGAACCTCGGTTTCGTTTTCCCCCGCCATTTGTTGAAGAATTGTAATAATCAGTAAAAATTGCCGACAAAACGGCAATAACGACCAAGACTATCAAATAGGAAAGCCAGCTAGAGTCAAAAGAATCGTATTTGGAAGCCATTCTGCCTGCTTTGCTGTCAAAATATAATGATGGTTTTTGAGTAAAATAATAGACGACTTCGCCAATGGTTCGAAAGGCTGATTCAACAGCAAGAACACCGTTTGCTAAATATCCGAATACCCCGAATATAGCTATCCATTCTTTTGTATTTTTGGAAAAGTGTTGATGGACTTGCAGTAAAACTACCATCGTTAGAAGCGGTAACGTCAGAATTGCCAAAAGAACATTCCGAAAAGTTACCAAACTCCATAAATTTGTAAAAATGTCCCAAATATCCATCGTATTAAAATCACTTGAATTCTAAATAAGTTGCAGATAAATAATCGCCCTTTTATTTGAAATTCAATGCAGTTTGAGCCATTTTTTACATCGGCTCTGTTAATTCTGTTCGTATTTCTGTTTCCTTCATCCCTTTATTATCGCCCAAAACGGCGCGTAGAATCAGCATTTTCGCCAAGATGCGGACTTCCGTACGGTCAAATTTATTGGTCAAAGTTTTGGTTTTGCCGAAATCGGCGATCGCCAGATTGCGAAGCGTCGAATTTGCCATTCCGAGTTCGCCTGTCA
>JANLTD010000088.1:0-11657 GCA_031362765.1 Acidobacteriota bacterium
CGCCTTCGGCGACATAAGAATTTCGAGTTTGCGTAACAGGAGTTATTCTTTTCACATTCTTTAGTTATCAGAGATAATGCAATCAACTGTGATGACCTGGCAAGGCCCTTGATTTTCCTTTTTCGTCTGTTGTTTTTTCGATGGCCCGGGTCCAATTTTTTGCGGCGGATTTACATTCGGCACTTTGTTGTATTTTGGCTCAATCGTTTTTACCGGTTGATTTTCCGTAGTTGGCAGATCTGCCTTTTCCTGATAAGCCGTTTGAGGTTCAAAATCAGTCGAAGGCGGCGGGTTTGATTCCGTGATTACCGCGACAGCCTTCAAATCAATTTCTGCACTGCTTAAATCTGTATCCGGAATGTTTCCAAAATACCACATTCCATAACCCACAATAAACATCACGATCAACACAACTGCCATCGCCGAAGCAAATAACAGGCGGTTTCTTTCGGGTTTTTCCCCGTCAGACGGATCTTCGCTTTCAGCTTTTGATTCAAGTTCTTCTTTCTTTGATTCTGCCCGAAGCAGTTCTTTTTTCGATTCAAACTCAGAACCGACCAGATACGAAGTCGCGGTTAAAGAAAATGAATTCTGATTTTCAATCGTCGAATTTTTAATATCAATTTCGGCTTTTTGATTTGCCGCCGATAATTTGTCTTTAGCCGGTAAAATAACAAAAGTATTGGCATCGAAAATATTCAACTCGGCTTCGGAAAGAAGTTGAAAATTTTGACCGTCAAAATTTATTGACATATCGGGAATGGTTTCGTCCGTTTTCAGGTTATTTTCATCTAAATTCTGTCCGGCCGCTTTTTTCTGCAGCATAAAATATCGTCGTTCAGCTTCGATTTGAAGGCGTTCTTTTTCTAGCGATTCTCTGACCTGTTTCAATTTTTCCAATTCCTGATTCCAGACTTCGCGGTTCAGTTCTTCATTGTCGTTTCGTCTTTCGATTTCAATAATTTCGCGTAAAGATCGCCGCATTTCAACGGCATCGGCAAAACGATCTTTCATTTCAAGCTGCATCGCTTTGAGGATCCATTTTGAAACCATCGCCGGAATTTGCGGGTTTAACTCTTGCGGATCGGTCAGCGGATCGCTTTTTCCGGAATAAAACTCAAAAGATCTTTTGAGCGAATCAATCGGCAGGGCATTGGTCAAAAGATGATAAATGGTTGCCCCAAGTGCGTAAATGTCGCTTCGGCCATCTGTTTTGCTCGCCAACGCATTTGTTATCTTTTCGCCGAATTTTTGCTCAAGAAACTCGCGGTAATTCGGATCGATCGCTTTGATGATCTGTTCAAGCGGTGAATAATGCAGAGTTGCGGCGATAAATGTTTGATTGGTAATGGTTAGACCGATGTTCACGTCGGCGCCTTTGGCAATGCCGAAATCAAGCAGCTTGATTCGTCCGCGCGAGGTCAGTTTCAGATTTTGCGGTTTGATGTCGCGGTGATAGACCGGTTTTTCAAGAGTGTGCAAATAATCGAGCGCGTCCAATAATTGTTCTGTCCAATTGAGAACTTCTGCCGTCGGAAATGGCTTGCGGCGTTTTTCGAGAAGTTTCGAAAGATTTTCACCCTGAACCAATTCCATCACCAAAAATTGACGTTCGGCTTCGACAAAATAATCAATCACCTGCGGAAACGCTTCGTGTTCAAGCCCGGCAAGAATCTTTGCTTCGCGTTCAAATGCTTGCTTAAGCAGGGTTTGCTGTTTGAAATCCGGTTCTTCGTCGGTGCTGATCAGAATTTCTTTTAGTGCGATGGATTTTCCGAACCGCTTCCGGTCTTCGGCTTCATAGACTGTTCCCATTCCGCCGTGTCCGATCTGACCGATAATGCGGTAACGATCATGTAAAAGTTCATTTATTGCTGACATCTTTTTTCCTCTTTTTTTCTTAAAATTTTGCTTCGATTATTTTTGTAATTTTTCGAACCCGTTGAAATTGTTCAACGGCTTCATTTCTAAGTGTGGGAAAAGTGAAAAAGGTTACAAATGTACAAAAAACTTCAGTTTGTTGAAACGATTCACCACTAGAAAGCCGGTCGGCAAAGCGCATTTTGCTTCCGCCGTAGTTGCAATCTCGATTTGCTTTAATCAATGATGAATCATTTTTTTATTTCCGCCGCTTTGATTATGGCTTGCAAGAGCTTTTCGGCGATGTCGGTTTTGGTGCCTTCGACTTTGATTTTGGCAATTTCCTGTTCATCGCGCCTGAGCACAAGTTCGACCGACACATTTTCGCCCGAAATTATGTAAAGACCGCTCGGAATAATGCCGCCTTTGGCTTGCCGTGCCGGAACGTAATTGATCGCGCTCTGTTCGCCGCGTCTTGTGTTGATGCTTAATTCGCGGAGCTTGGGAATGAGCGTTTCCGACAAACCTAAACTGTCGAAAAACTGTGTTTTATCGAGCAAAACCGGCTGCAAGATCATCGGAACCGGCAAACCGAGCGGGATTTTGTCTTCCTTGATGTTGATCTCGCCGACATCAAAACTCTGCGCGTTGAAATTCGATTTGAAATAGCGCGGACGCTGGATTCCGCCGAAACGGCAAATCGAGATGTTCTTTGTTTGGAACATTTTGATTTGCCGAGTCAGTTTTGGGAGAGATTTTTCTATAACTTCAAACATTTTCTCTTTAGCAGACCGGAAATTTGTTTAGAGTTACGCATAATGGTCTTTAATAATAAAAGCCGTAAAAAAAACTTCGCTCGTTTAGAGGCGGTCTCTGACCGCCAGCACCTATGGAAAAAGAATCCCGGCGGTCAAAGACCGTCTCTAAACGGATTACGGTATTTATTTTTCAAAGACCATTATGCGTGAGAAACCGCCGCGCTTTGCTAGCGGTTTCACGGCTGAAGCCGTTACTCTGAACCTTCACTTTATTCCTCACCGAAAACCAAGTCAAAGATATTGAATGCGCCTGATCTCAATTCTTCGTAATCTTGATCCGTGAAGCTGTCTTGTTCGCTGAATTCGGCTAAAGCGCTGACCGGTTCGAGAATTTCTTTGGCGATTTCCGGCGGAGCGTCTTCAGCCATACTCTGCAATGCGTCGAGGTCGACAAAGATAGCTTCATCTTCCTTAATAACGGTGTCGCCGATCAGGGAAGTTGCCCATTCGCCGTAATCGAAAAACCATTTTTGTTCGTCCGACAGTTGATCGCGGTACGAATCTTCGACCGATATCATTCCTTCGAGAATTTGCTCCAGGTCAGCCGTTCCGTCCGTAACCGATTTCAAAAGTTTTTCCAATTCAACTGCGTTGGGTTGCCCCTGAAAGGCTTCGATCAAAAATTCAAGGTCGCCGGCAACGCCGTCAAAATCACCAAAGTAAGCATCATAGCTCGTTCTTACTATATAATGTCCGAGCAAAAAATTGCCCTGGTTTATCTCCTCGACCATTCCGCCTTTGTTTTTCAAAGCCATTTTTTCGACTTTTACAAACGATTTTGTCCACAACTTTTTGGCGGATCTTTCAATATTCTTGTCTGCTTCCGGTCTGACTGGAAGGGCAAAAACCGTACCGCCTAAAATTGCCGCAAAAGCGACCGCCGTTAATAATTTTCCGAGTGTTTGTTTAATTATTTTTTTCATTTTTTTTCCTGTTTCCTAATTTATTTATTTAATTTCAAAATTTAATTTGAGCCGTTATTCAGCCCGTTCGCTAACAAGTGTCGGAAAAGAAAAAAAGGTTACAGGTAATTAATTAGAGATTATTAGTAGACCCAATTTTCGGATTTCGGATTATTAATCAATAACAATCAACAGAAAATCCCGATTTTATGATTCAAATCATATTTCGTCACGAAAAAGGAACATAAAATTCCCGTAGCAATAGTTCCAAAATTATCAGCAGTATTGATAACCGAACAAGTCAAAGCGTTTATAGGAAAAGTGTGATGAAATGATTTCATTGAAAGTCCACGTTCCAGCGTCGGACTACCATCAAAACTTGATCTCTTGCCAGGTTGCCTGTCCGGTTCATACGGACGCCCGCGGATATGTTCGCGCTATTGCCGAAGGTCGTTTTGAAGAAGCCTACCTGATCGCCCGCGGTCCGAATCCTTTTGCTTCGATCTGCGGAAGAATTTGCGGTGCGCCGTGCGAGATCGCCTGTCGGCGCGGAAAAGTTCCGCGTGTCAATGATGATGGTTTTTTTGTCGGGCAGGACCGGCCCGTTTCAATTCGTGCCTTAAAACGATTTGTCTGCGATCAATTTGGTCCGGAATCACAACCGCCAAACGAAGTTCTCGAAAAAGTAAAAAATTTTATGCCGCCGATCGCTGCTGACGCTGACGAAATGGCGGCTCTTTTACGTTCGGCAACCGATGGCAAATTTGAAAAAGGTAACGGCGAAAAGATCGCGATCATCGGCGCCGGTCCGGCCGGATTATCGGCGGCGCACGATTTGGCTTTGATGGGTTTTCAGCCCGTCGTTTTTGAAATTGAACCGGTCGCCGCGGGAATGCTCGCGGTCGGCGTTCCGGCGTATCGTCTGCCGCGGGAACTAATCGAAAAAGAAGTCAAGGTGATCGAAGCACTCGGCGTCGAAATCCGTTGCGGCGTCACGATCGGCAAAGATATCTCGTTTGCAAGACTTCGCAAAGACTACGCGGCAGTGATCATTACGGTCGGCGCGAAATCTTCCAGAAGCTTGAATTTGAAAGGCGAAAACGGTCCGAATGTGTTTGGCGGCGTTGATCTGCTCCGCGCCGTTTCTTTGGGCGAAGAGATCGAAGTCGGGCGCGAAGTGGTTGTCATCGGCGGCGGAAATGTCGCGTTTGACGTGGCTCGAACAGTTGTCCGGCAAATTGCTTTTGATACGGCGCGCACCGCCGCCCGTTTGAAGGAAACCGCCAATGTTTATCTTTTTTCGCTCGAAAGCGCTGAAGAAATGCCCGCCGATACGATCGAGATCGTCGAAGGCGACGAAGAGGGAATCGTGCGGCAAAACGGTTGGGGACCGACCGAGATCGTCCGCGACGAAAATGGCAAAGTAACGGGCGTGACTTTTCGCAGATGTCTGCGGGCTTATGACGAAGACCGCAAATTTTCGCCGGTTTATGATGATAACGACACGCAGACGATTCAGTGCGACACGGTTTTGCTGGCGGTCGGGCAATCGCCGGCGCTTTCGTTTCTGGACAAAGGCGGAAAAGATGTCGAACGGATGGGAAACGGTTGGATCAAGGTTGATCTGGAAACTTTACAAACGACCGCGAAGGACGTTTTTGTCGCCGGAGATCTGGCGCACGGAACACGTCTTTTGATCGATGCGGTTGCTTCGGGCAAAGCTGCGGCGCGTTCGGTTTATCAATTTCTGACCGGAAACATTCTGGCAAAAGAAACTTTGACATCGCATATTGTTCTCAATCAATATCGGCGCGAGCAGGGTTACGAATCGCTGCGCCGCGTCAATGTTCCGACCATCGAACCCGAAGAACGTCTGAAACATCCCGAAACGCAAGTCGAAACAGGATACAGCAAAGAAGAAGCGATGCGTGAAGCCTCGCGCTGTTTGGATTGCGGGGTGACGCCGGTTTTCGACGGAACCCGGTGCGTTCTTTGCGGCGGCTGCGCGGATGTCTGCCCGACCGAATGTTTGAAGCTCGTTTCGCTGGCGGATCTGGAATTTGATACCGATGCGTCGCCGCTGATTGATAACGCACTCGGCGCGGATGCTGATTTGAACGAGAATTCGGCGATTCTGAAAGATGAAGACCGCTGTATCCGCTGCGCGCTCTGCGCGATGCGTTGTCCGGTGGATGCGATCTCGATGGAAAGAGTTGCGTTTTCGACAACCTGGACAACGGTTTAGTGTTGAATCAGATGGCAATCGGAGTTATTTGAAAAATAATTACTATAAAAAACATTTGGCTAAAGCATTAAGGATTTTCTCTTTTTGTTATTTGGCTAAAGCCTGTTTTCTTTTCAAAGTTATCCTCCAACTAAAGTTGGAGGCAATTTATAAAAGCATAAAACGCAGAAACATAAATTGCCACTAGCTTTAGCTAGTGGAAGTAAAGAAAGAAACACAAGGCTTTAGCCAAATATCAGAAAAAATCCAATCAAAATAGCTTTAGCTCAAATCTTCGCGGAATTTATTTTTTAAGGAACAAATACTTGTCCGACATATATTTGGAGTTCTTTATGACAACAAAAGCAGGTGAAAAAAAATCTCGATTTGACCCGGAACCGATGCCGCGCCGCGATTTTCTCGGGCTCGCTGCCCTTGGTTCGATGGCGGCGGCTTTGCTTTTTTCGCTCTTTGGAATGCTCAAACTTCCGAAAGCAGCGGTTTCGGCTTCGCCTGCCAAGAAATTTAACGTCGCGCTGCCGGAAAATCTGGCGATCGGCGAAGCATTTATTCCGCCCGGTAGAAATGTCGCGGTTTTTCGCGACGGTGAAGGCGTTTTTGCGATCTCGACCGTCTGCACGCATTTGGGCTGCATCGTCAAAACAAGCGCGAACGGTTTCGATTGTCCGTGTCACGGCTCGGGCTTTACAAAAGACGGAACGGTCAGAAAAGGTCCGGCGCCGAAGGCTCTGCCGTGGCTCAAAGTTTCAAAAAGCGGCGCAGGCTTCACAGTTGACGAAGAATCAAAGGTGAAAACCGGAACGAAGGTTTAGAGTTTAGAGTTACGCCTTTAGGCGTGAGTATCGCGGTAAATCACGGCTGAAGGAAGGTTAACTCTGAACGGGTTGTAAAATTATGAATACAACAAAATATTTAGCATTGCACGAATTTTGGAACAATTTACGGGCGATCCCGAGCCAGGTTTACCGCTCGATGTTTCGCGGCGGCGCGCCGAAAACAGACCGCACACGGTCGTCGTTTATATTCGGCAATGTCTTTCTACATCTTCATTCCGTCCGCACACATCTTTGGACTCTGCGTTGGCGGGCGACGATGGGTCTGGGAATTATCAGTACCGCAGCTTTTCTGATCACATTGATCACCGGCATTTTGCTGATGTTTTACTACAAACCTTACCCGGACGTCGCGTATCTTTCGATCAAAGACATTCATTTTGTCGTGCCGACCGGTCGTTTTATCCGCAATATTCACCGCTGGGCGGCAAATGTGATGGTGATTGCCGTAATTCTGCATATGGCGCGCGCTTTTTATACGGCGGCATACCGCAAACCGCGCGAATTCAACTGGTTCATCGGCTGGGGTTTGCTGGTGATGACGCTCGGTTTATCCTTCACGGGTTATCTGCTTCCGTGGGATCAGCTCGCTTACTGGGCAATCACGATCGGCGCAAATATCGCGCAGTCGCCGCGCGAGATCACGGATGCGATCGGTATCACTCAATGGGCGGACATCGGCGGACTTCAGCGCGAGATCCTGCTCGGTTCGGACAAGGTCGGCGAAGAAGCGCTGATTCGCTTTTATCTGCTTCACGTGATGATCCTGCCGCTCGGACTGGTTGGTTTGATGGCGGTTCATTTCTGGCGGATCCGCAAAGACGGCGGACTTGCCAAACCCATCGATGCCGACGAACGGGTTGCCGCGCAAACAAAGGAATTTTATCCGGTTTTCACCGAAATCCCGAAGAAAACATACAGTCTGGCGGCGATCGTCAAAGGCAAAACTCCGCAGGTCGGAAGCGGTCCCGAAAACACTGTTCCTTCGATGCCGCATCTGTTTTACGCCGAACTCGGAGTAATGATGCTGACGGTTTTGATCTGCGTCGCGCTGGCTTTTATTTCCGACGCGCCGCTCAAAGAATTGGCGAATCCGCTCGTTCCCGAAAATCCGGCGAAAGCGCCGTGGTATTTTCTGGGGCTTCAGGAAATCGTTTCTTTCTCGGCCTTTGCGGGTGGAATCGGAATTCCGATGCTGTGCATTGCCGGGCTCGGATTGATTCCGTTTCTCGATCGCGAAACGGACGGAACCGGCGAATGGTTCGGCGGTCCGGGCGGATGGAAACTGGTCAAATGGTCAATCGTCGTCGGTTTCGTGTCGTCGATCGCGGTCGAAGCGTTCGCAATTCGGTTCGGCTGGCTCCGTGAATGGTTTCCGGACGTTCCGCAATTGATCATCACATTGATCAACCCGGGAACGGTTTTGACGCTGATTTATGCGATTTATTCGATTTGGGCAGTGCGCCGTTATAACTCGACGCGAGCCGGCGCACTGGCGCTTTTTACTTGTTTCTTATGCGGCTTTATTGTGCTGACCGTGATCGGCACATATTTTCGCGGTCCAAACTGGGACTTTTACTGGTCGCCTTCGCAATGGCAGGCGCATTGATGAGGGATGAGGGATGAGGGATGAGGGATGAATAAAAGATCCTGAATCCTGGTAGGGTTTTTATGAACAAAAACAAATATCTTCTTTTATTCTCAAGTATCGGAGTTTTCCTGCTTCTGGTGATCGCGGCTGTTTCCGAAAATTTCTTGAAGGAATGGCACGGCATTCAGAAAAGCGCGAAAACTCAGGAAGGCGCGATCGATCTGCATCTGCGGCAGATCGTCAATCCGAATCTGAAAGTTACCGACCGGTGTGTCACCTGTCACGTCGGAATGGCTCCCGGCGAGCAGATCAGTTCGCCTTTGAAAGTGGCGGCAATTCATCCGCCGGTCGTTCATTCGCCGACCGAATTCGGCTGTACGGTTTGTCACGGCGGACAGGGACAGGCAACCGAAAAAGACGACGCGCACGGAACGGTCGAATTTTGGACCGAACCGATGCTGCC
The DNA here is from genome assembly GCA_031362765.1 of Acidobacteriota bacterium. Lineage (GTDB taxonomy): Bacteria > Acidobacteriota > Blastocatellia > Pyrinomonadales > Pyrinomonadaceae > JAFDVJ01. The sequence goes on from JANLTD010000088.1 coordinate 8,713, forward strand.
GGCCAAATATGCTTACGCGAGCTGCGGAACCTGCCATACGCCTTTGAATGTTCCGAATCTTCCGATGCTCGAAAATGCCCGTAAAACCTTTGAACGGCTTGATTGCTATGCGTGTCACCGGCTTGACGGACGCGGCGGAACTCTGCGGGTCGGCGGCAATGTGACCGGAATGGAAGGACCTGATCTGTCGCGGGTCGGGCTCAAAGGTTACAACGCGGATTGGTATGCCGCGCATTGGCAAAGATCGCAGGCGGGAACCGATGAGGTCTGGAAAAACTCCTTTCGTGAGATCAGCGAAGCCGATCGCAATACTTTGAAGATATTTCTTGATACGCAGATGGGCGCGCCGAAGCTGATCGAAGCCAAAGCGCAATTTAACACGATCGGTTGTGCGGGTTGTCATATTGTCGGGAATTTCGGCGGCGATGCCGGAGTCAATCTGGCGGTTTCCGGTTTTAAGGATCCGAATCAACTGAGTTTCAGAAGCGTTCGCGGCGAACATACCCTATCAAATTGGATCCGGCAGCATTTTCGTTCACCAGTTTCGACCGTCGCGGGTTCGCAAATGCCGGCGTTCGGGTTAACTGAAAAACAAATTGATCTGCTGACGATGTACACGCTCTCGCTGCGGCGCCGTTCGCTTCCCGATCTGTATCTGCCGAAAGACCGCGTGAAAACGATGCGATTCGGTGCAAGGGAATTTTCGTCAAACGGCGAAACGATCTACACGGCGGTTTGTTCCGCCTGCCACGGCGCCAACGGACAGGGAACCCGCTTTCCGGGACTCGTCGCCAATCCCTCGATCACTAATGCCGATCTTCTCGAACTCGCTTCGGACGATTTTCTGCTTGCGACGATTCAGAAAGGTCGGCCCGGCAGACCGATGCTCGCCTGGGGCGAACGCGAAAACGGTCTGACGGCGGACGAGATGAAATCGGTCATTGCATATATCAGGCAGCTTGGCGGAAATGTACAGTTCAAAGCCGACGCGCTGCCGCAGATCTGGGCGAAAGGCGACGCGAATTTCGGCGCGAGATTATTTACGGCAAACTGTGCGGGTTGCCACGGAAAAACCGGCGAGGGTTTGGAAGGCCCCGCCTTGGGCAACAAAACATTTTTGGCAAATGTTACCGACACATTTTTGGTCGAAATGATTTCACGAGGGCGACGCGGCACGATCATGCAGGGATTTAACAATTCATCGGTTGTGCGCCGTGCGTTGACGCGGGAAGAGATCGAAGCAATTGTAGTTTTTATCAGATCTTTGGGAGCGAAGTAGAAAGACTTAGCCTGCATATGCGGGCGACAGCATAAAGCCAAGTCCGTAAGGGCGGGGAGGAGTTGATAAATAGTTTCGGAGCTATCGAAGATAGCGACAGAGATTCGATATTTTATCCTCTGTCGCCCGCATACGCGGGCTTGAATCGTCGGGTAATGCGTAACCCCGCGTTTCGCTTCGCTACACACGGGGCTTTATGCTGTCGCCGTTTTCAACGGCTGAAATCCGAAAGTGATGGGAGCAACGGAGTTGACTTAAGAATATGAAAAATGAAATTTCAAGACGTGAATTTTTAGCTCGAGTTTCGGCGGTGGGATTCGGCGCGCTGGTCGCTTCGACGACGAAGGTCTGGGGTCTGGAGGCGATCACCAATCCGCTTGCGGTTTATCCGAATCGCGATTGGGAAAAGGTCTATCGTGATCTGTTCAAATACGATTCCAAATATACATTCACCTGCGCTCCGAATGATACGCACAATTGTCTGCTCAATGCCTATGTCCGCGACGGCGTCATCACGCGCATCGGGCCTTCGATGAAATATGGCGAAGCGAAAGATCTGTTGGGAAACGGCACCAGTCACCGTTGGGATCCGCGGGTTTGTCAAAAAGGTTTAGCGCTGACGCGTCGTTTTTACGGCGACCGCCGCGTGAACCAGACGATGGTTCGCGCCGGTTTTAAAAAATGGTATGAAGAAGGTTTTCCCCGTGCTAACGATGGTCGGCCCGATACCAAATATTTTCAAAGAGCGAGAGACGAATGGGTGCGGATGCCCCACGATGAAGCGGCAGCGATTGTCGCGGCGGCACTCAAAAACATCGCCGAAACTTACACGGGTGACGAAGGAATGCGCCGTCTGAAAGAGCAGCATTATGACGAAGCCGTCATCGAGGCAACGCAGGGCATCGGCACACAAGTGATGAAATTTCGGGGCGGAATGCCGCTTTTGGGAATGACCCGTGTGTTCGGAATGTATCGAATGGCAAATTCGATCGCGCTGCTCGATGCCAAAATCAGAAATGTCGGAGCCGACCAGGCCGTCGGCGGCAAAGGTTTTGACAATTATTCGTGGCACACCGATCTACCGCCCGGACATCCGATGGTCACCGGGCAGCAAACGGTTGAATTTGATTTGAATTCCGTCGAACAGGCAAAAACGGTTGTTGTCTGGGGAATGAACTGGATCACGACCAAAATGCCCGACGCGCACTGGCTGACCGAAGCGCGCGTTAAAGGCACAAAGGTCATTGTGATCGCCTGCGAATATTCGGCGACGGCGACCAAAGCCGATGAAGTTCTCGTCGTTCGTCCCGGCACGACTCCGGCGCTCGCGCTCGGTTTTGCAAATGTGATTCTTCAGGAAAAACTTTACGATGCCGAATATGTTCGCCAATGGACCGATATGCCGATCCTCGTGCGGATGGATTCGCTCAAATATTTGAAGGCAAGCGAAGTGTTCGGCGGTTCGCCCGCTGTCTTAAAATCAACTTTTATCGTCAAAGAAGGCGAAAAAGAACCGCCGCCGATCCGGCAGACGACCCAAAACGTCGTTTCCGAAAAACTCAGAAATGAATGGGGCGATTACGTCTGGTGGGACGCGAAAACCAACGCTCCAAAAGCTCTGACCCGTGATGAAGTCGGCAAAAATTCGAAAATTGCCGAAGCAATG
>JANLTD010000093.1:0-6239 GCA_031362765.1 Acidobacteriota bacterium
AGATGCGTCGCGTATTGCGGCAGAGTTTTGTCGTTGCTCAATTCCTGAAGTGTTTCAAAAAACCGCGCGGTGTCTTCCATTACGGTCAAAGCGCGGCGCAATTGTCGGCCTTTATACCAAATCCACATCACGGCAAAGAGAATCAAACCGACAAAGATCGAGATAAAACCGCCTTCGGGAAACTTTTCGAGATTAGCGATGAAAAATGACATTTCGATCGTGAGAAAAACTGCGGTCACAAGTACTGTCACCACGATCGGGACGCGGCGCGAATAAAGATAGATGCCGATCAAAACGGTCGTCATCAGCATCGTCAGCGTAACCGCCAAGCCGTAGGCGGCTTCCATATTCTTCGATTCGCGGAAATATAGGACGACAAAAAGACAGCCTACCATCAACAACCAGTTGACCTGAGGAATATATAGCTGTCCGCGAAAATCAGTCGGGTAATAGATTTTCTGACGCGACCAGAAATTCAAGCGAATTGCCTCGCCGACGAGCGTAAAACTGCCCGAGATCAACGCTTGCGAAGCGATGATCGCCGCGCTCGTGGCAATCAGAATGGCAAACGGCAAAATCACCGGCGGCACGATTGAATAAAACGGAGTCACGCCTTCGAGCGTCGTTCCGACCTTTGACATCAGCCACGCCGATTGCCCCGCATAGCATAAAACCAGACAAATTTTGACATAGATCCAGCTGATGCGAATATTGCCGCGCCCGACGTGCCCCATATCCGCGTATAACGCCTCAGCGCCGGTCGTGCAAAGGAAAACCGCGCCGAGCAAGAAAAATCCGTGCGGGTAATTGACGATCATCTGATAGGCGTAATACGGATTGAGACCGCGCAAAACCGAAAGATCAGAGACAAGCGACAACAAACCGATAATACCGATAAACGTGAACCAGACCATCATCACCGGACCGAATAGTTTACCGATCAGCTGTGTTCCGAATTGCTGGGCGATAAACAGCACGATCAGAATTCCGATGACGATCGGTACGGTCGGAATATGAGGCGAATAGATCCGCAAGCCTTCAATCGCCGACGAAACGGAAATCGGCGGCGTGATGATGCCGTCGGCCAGCAAGAACGCACCGCCGATGATCGCCGGATACAGAAGCCATCTGCCAGAATAACGCTTGATCAGCGTGTAGAGCGAAAAAATTCCGCCTTCGCCGCTGTTGTCGGCACGCAGCGCGATCAAGACGTATTTGATCGTCGTCAATAAGGTCAGGGTCCAGAAAACCGCCGAAAATCCGCCGAGCGCAAGTTCCGGCACAATCGTCCGCGTTCCGACAATCGCCGACATAGTATAAAGCGGCGAAGTTCCAATATCGCCGAAAACAATGCCGAGCGTAACGAGCAACCCCGCAAACGTGACTTTTTCTAAATGTTGATGATGTGTGTCTGATTGTGCCATTGCCGAAAGACTACCACAAAATATTATTGAACAAAAAACCTAACGTCATGATCTCTAAAATTGGACTTTGGTTTTTGGTTTTATTCAAGTTAGATCGTAATTGAACAGGTCTTTAGTGTTTGTGCTCCGGTTTTCGGGTTGTTGAAAGAAATCGTAATTGTTTAGGTCTTTGGTCTTTGTAAGAAATTGCCGATTGGCGTTTAATTTTTCACCCCACCGTTTATTTTTTGAATCTTGATCAAAAATCAACGGGTTTCCATTGAATAAAACCAAAAACTAAAGACCAAAGGCCTGAACAACGACACAAATACATATTAAAACTACTGTTCGATTTTCACGGCAGTTTCGATCCTTTCAATTTCGAAAACTTCTTCCAGGACCTTTGCTTCGATTTCAATCAAAAAGCCGCGTTTACCGCCGTTAATATAAATTTTCTCTAAATCGAAAATCGTTTTTTCTGCCATTACCGGCATCTTCGTTTTGACGCCGAAAGGCGACGTTCCGCCGACCAGATAACCTGTCAGCCTTGATGCTTTTTCGGGCGTGACGGGCGCAACGGTCTTCACGTTCAAATGCCGCGCCAAATTTTTCGTCGAAACCTGCCGGTCGCCGTGCATCAAAACTACAAAAGCCTTTTTCTCGTTCGTTTCAAAGATCAGGGTTTTGACGACCGCGTGTTCGTCCACGCCTAAAACTTTCGCCGAATACCGCGTTCCGCCTTTTTCGACGTATTCAAAAACGTGCGGTTCGAACTCAACTTTTTTCTCCCGCAAACAACGGATCGCAGGCGTGATCGGGTAATTCATTTCAAAAAAATCGGAATGGCAAAAATTCCCGCGCCGAACAAAAAGAGTGCAAAAAAGGCCGCGCCGATTTTGTCAAATTTCCAGAAAATCGGCTGTTCAATCGCCCGCATCAAGCAGAATAAACTTGTCGCGCCCAAAATCACCTGGCCCAAATTGGTCGTTAACAAATCGTCCGCAAAGAGAAATGTAATGAATGCGATCACGAGAAAAACGTACGTCAACCGCAAATTTAAAACCTGCATTACGCCGCGATTTACCGGTTTCAGTTTCGGCAATTCACGCTTCCAGTCAAACAACCTCCAAAACGCCAAATGAAAAACCGCAAACACCAAACAATAAAAACCACCGATGTAAATTAACGATTTCATAAATCACGGCAAAAGCGTAAAATTCTAGCAATGTTTTGGCTGAAACACGCCGAAATGTCGGCGGTCAACTGTCAAAATCTTTTCAATTTCGAGCCTTTCGGCAATCGCCACGATACACGCATCAACCAAATCAATGTTGTTATCGTCATACTTTTCCAAAATCTCGGCGGCACGTTCCAAATCGCTTTCGGTTGTGCGAATAATTTCAAAACCGCCTTTGGCAATCACTCGCAAAAAGACAGTTAAATCTTTTAATCTCAATTCTCGTTGTATAAGATAAGCAAGTTCGGGCAAAACAACATCAGGCAAAAAGGCTTTTCTCTCGGTTTGATAAATCTTAAGACGCGCCGAATGAAAATCATCGTCTTTATCAAGCACCGCCAATAAAAAGCCCGTGTCATAAATTGAATTTTCCATTACGGCAAACTCCAACCTTCACGTTTGTTTGCGCCTTCGGCTAAAATTTCGTCAACTCTTTGCGAAAGATCACCTTTTCCGCTCTTGGCAATGCCGACCAAACTCATTCTCAATTCTTGCTTTTCCTGCTCGATTAAATCGGTTTCATCACCGTTTGTTTGTCCGTTCGTCGAACTTTCAACTTCGATTTCTTCAACAAACTCCAAAACTTTCGCCTGTTTTTCTGGCGGTAAAACGTGGATTTTTTCGAGCAAGGTTTGTTCTAAATTTGCAATCATAATTTTCACCTCATTACTTCATTATACCTGAAGCAACTTATCAAATGATCGTTGACCATTCCGGTCGCCTGCATAAAGGCATAAATAATGGTCGAACCGACAAAATTGAAGCCGCGTTTTTTCAAATCAAGGCTTAACGCATCGGAAACCGCAGTCAAAGCGGGAACTTCTTTGATATTCTCCCAAGAATTAACAATTGGCTTTCCGTCAACAAAGCTCCAAATATATATATCGAACGAGCCGAATTCTTCTTTAATTTTCAAATAACATTTGGCGTTGCGAACCGCCGAAGCGATTTTCAGGCGATTGCGGATGATGCCTTCGTTTTGCAAAAGTTCAGCACATTTCGCTTCGTCGTAACTTGCGATTAATCCAGCGTCAAAATTATCAAAAGCCGCACGGTAATTTTCGCGTTTCCGCAAAATCGTGTCCCAACTCAAACCCGCCTGCGCGCCTTCCAAGATCAAAAACTCAAACAATCTTTGGTCGTCGTGCAAGGGCGCGCCCCATTCCGCGTCGTGATAAGAACATGCCAAATCATTCTTTGCCCAATCGCATCTCATAAAAAGTTAAAATGTGAAAAAGTGTAAAAGTGTAAAAGTCAGGTTTGAGTATGAAAATTAACTTTTTCACCTTTTCACTTTTAAACTTTTTCACTTTCCTACTGTACCTTTTCGATCTTCGTGATCGTCACCGAACAGAGCGAGTATTTTGCGTCCTTCGGTGCCGAATCGGCAAAATTAAAAACCGAGCCGGTGATTCTGACCTTTTGCGTATTTTCGATTACCTCGCCATTTTGGTCGTGAATAGTCAAGCCTTTACCCTCTATATTCTCGATCGAGCTTTTGCCGTTGCCAAGATCGAGTTTCGTTCCGAGCGGAATCTCCGTTGCCGGCGATTCGATAAAATTTATCGGGCAACGCATTGTCGCCGAGTTGATACTATTGGAGCACATCGCGCTGCCGGTATTCTTGAAAAATCCGACAACTTCGACCGTTTTCTTGTCGTTGACCTTGTCGCAAACATTTGCAAATTCGACCGGCTCGCCTTTCGTGCTGCAGCCTGCCGCCAAAAAACAAAAAGCCGCGATCGTTAAAAACAGATACTTTTTCATTTGAAATTTTCCTTCCCGTTAATTTTTTAAATTCGCTTTCGCTTGAAAGGGAACGTATCTCTCGATTAAGTCTTGCGCCTTTAAGCGCGAAAAATCCGCACGCGCTTCTAAAACCGATTCAAATTGTAAAATTTCCTCGATCGAATTGACGGTCGCAATCCCGATTGACCGCATCCCCGCGCGATGCGCCGCTTCAAATCCGCCAACGGCATCTTCAAAGACGAGACAATTTTTGGGTTCAACGCCGAGTTTTTCTGCCGATCTCAGAAAAATTTCCGGATCCGGCTTGCCGTTCGCAATATCGGCGGCCGTCGTCACGGCCTGAAAAAACCGGCGCAGATCAAGTCCGTCCAAAATAAATTCGACATTAGCGATCGGCGCGGCAGTCGCGACCGCCATTTTCACGCCCAGATTTTTCGCCTCGTTCAAAAATTCGATCGCGCCCTTGATCGCTTGGCGATGCGGCAAAAACAATTCCTGATAAAGCGTCTCTTTGCGCGTTCCTAATTCGTCAATTTTTTCGTCCGAAATCCCGCCGAAAATAGTCGGTAAAATTTCACGGTTCGTTTTACCGGCAGTTTTGACGAGATAATCGTGCGCATTGATCACGACGCCGTTTTCGGCGAGCATTTTTCCCCACGCTTCGGTGTGGTAATGCATATTGTCAACGAGCGTGCCGTCCATATCGAAAATGAAGGCGCGTTTTGTAAAATCAATCATTCAATCATTCCCTTTTTCGCAATATACAAGGTCTTTTCAATAATACAATGCACCGTACCGTTTTTGTCCTTTAGTTCGACCGTGTAAATTCTATCAACCGATTTTTGGGTTTGCAGTTGGTGCTTGATCTCGCTTAATTCTTCCTGCGTCAGATAAAATTCGGCAAAAAGGGTTTCCTTGCCCGGACGTTTGAAACGGATCGTTGCTGATTTATCCCAAACGACGTAATCTTTGCCGAGATTTCTGATCAGCATCAGCATATAGATCGGATCAATTCCGGCATACATACTTCCGCCGTAGATCGTTCCGACATAATTCTTTGTCCGCCACGAAAGCGGAATTTTAACACGCAATTCGCGATAATCTTCCGAAATATACAAAACCCGTGCGCCGCTGCCGCGATACGCAGGAAAGAAATTGAATTTCAAACGGTCGATCTTTGTCGCGAAACTTTCGGGCATATGATCTTCAAAAATTCAAAAAATTCAATCTTTATCGCGGAAACCCTTCCGTTTCAAAAACTCTTTTCGCCTGATTAAAATGCCTGCGGTCGTGCAAAGCGATCGTTTTGAAAGCAACGAAAAGACTATAGGTAATACGCGGAATCGGCGAAGTGATGATCATTTTTTTCGCGTCAATATTTTTGCCCGCATCCATAAATATGATGACCTTGGCGGTCGTTTCAAAATATTCTTCAAGGATCTGCGGACTAACATCGCTCTGCGAAGGACGAAAATTTTTCGGCGCTTTGAATTTTTTCGCGCTTTCGGGGTCAACCATTTTGAGCAGAAGTTTGCCGAAAACGGTTGGCAAAAGCGGCAATCTTTCCCAAAATGTCTGCGTATGTTCGCCGTGCACAGCTTTTTCTATCGGCCGAAGTTCCATTTTATTAGTTACAATAAGATGATCGAAACATTGTCCGACACTCCAACTTTCAGATGAAGGTTTCCAGTTTATCTGCCCGCCCGACAAACCGCCGAAAATATTTTTCGCTTCGGCGGAAATTTGCCGCAAATCTTCGATAAATTTTGGAATATCTTCCTTCATTTTTTTTTGAATTTTTAACGCCCTTGAAAATTTCCTTCGCGGCGTTCTAAGAAAGATTGAACGCC
>JANLTD010000799.1:0-3075 GCA_031362765.1 Acidobacteriota bacterium
ATGAGATACATACCAAATTCACCGGAAGAGCGTGTCGAAATGCTCGAAATCGTCGGTCTCAAATCTGCTGATGAGCTTTTTCGCTCGATTCCGCAGGACGTTCAATTAAATCGCGCACTGAATATTACCAAACCGCTTGCGGAATCGGAAGTGATCGGCGCAATGGAAGATTTTGCGGCGCGCAATACCGCTTCGCGCAAACCTTCGTTTTTAGGCGCGGGCGTTTATTCGCACTTCAGCCCAACGATCGTCGACCATCTGATCCAGCGGTCGGAATTTTTTACGAGCTACACGCCGTATCAACCCGAAATCTCGCAGGGAACTCTGCAATACATCTTTGAATTTCAGACTTTGATCGCCCAATTGACGGGAATGGATGTTGCGAACGCTTCGATGTACGACGGTTCGACCGCGACCGCCGAAGCGGTTTTGATGGCGCAGCGCGTCACAAGGCGCGACAAATTTCTGGTTGCTGAAACGGTTCATCCCGAATACGAAGAAGTTACTAAAACTTACACGCAGCACGGCGATTCGACATTTGAAACGATTGGGTTTGACAAAACAACGGGCCGAGTTTTAGAAGACGATCTGAACAAACTAGATGACAAAACCGCTGCGCTGGTCGTCCAATCGCCGAACTTTTTCGGTTGTGTCGAAGATCTGCAATCGTTAGCCGACAAAGCGCATGCGGTCGGCGCACTGCTGATCGTCGTCGTAACGGAAGCGATCTCGCTTGGTTTGCTGAAAACGCCGGGTGAGTGCGGCGCGGATATTGTCGTCGGTGAAGGACAGTCGTTTGGGATTCCGATGTCGTACGGCGGACCGCATCTGGGGCTTTTTGCGTGCAAGGAAAAATATGTCCGTAATATTCCGGGAAGGTTAGTCGGGATCGCGTATGACAAGAACGGCAATCGCGGTTTCGTGTTAACGCTCGCAACCCGTGAACAACATATCCGCCGCGAAAAAGCGACGTCGAATATTTGTACGAATCAAGGGCTGATCGCGCTTGCCGCAACCATTTATATGGAAGCGATGGGCAAAAAAGGCTTGCAGGAAGTCGCGATGCAGAACGCGCAAAAGGCTGCCTACGCTAAAAAACAAATCGCCGCGCTCGAAGGTTTTTCGATCGCTTTCGACGCGCCGACCTTTAACGAATTCGTCGTTCGCGCACCGAAAAATGCTTCGGAGATCTTAGAAAAGATCCGCACCGAAAACGGAATTGTCGGCGGTTTGGCATTGTCGAAATACTACGCGGGGAGCGATAACGATTTTCTGGTTTGCGTGACGGAAACGAATACAAAAGCGCAGATTGATAGTTTGGTCGAAGGTTTGCACCAAGCATAAAAGCAATTTTTTAGAAGTCTTAAGGTTCAACGTGCTTTAGTCAAAATTGAGATGCCGTTTTCGATTGAGCAATTTAAGCTGCCGAAAGGTGTCAATAAAAGGCTTCAAGAATTGCTTGACCGGCAAGATAAATGTGTTCAGAGTACAAACTTCAGTTTGAATCCCGCCGCGCTTCGCTGGCGGGAACACGGCTTGTAGGTGGACTCTGAACGAAAACCAAAACACATTGACCATCGGCAAAGATTAATCAAAGTTCGCCGCAAATTGAGTAAAATTAATATAAAAAAATTGACGAAGCATTGAAAATAGTCTTTTCTTTGCCATAATTTATAATCAAATGCCAAACTCCAGTTTCATTCAAGATGTTAATCGGCGAAAATTCCTATCTTCGATCGGCAAAGGTTTCGGAATGATGGCTTTGTCATCAACTGTTGTTGCTTCGCTCTTTGAAACTTTACAAGCCAAAACGCGCACGATCGAACATCTTTCGCCCGCTGAAGCAGCGATGGATGAAGATTTCTGGGCGACCATTCAACAGAGTTTTTCGGTCACGCGCGGTATTGTCAATCTAAATAATGGCGGCGTCAGCCCAAGCCCCAGAATGGTCACGGAAGCGTTTGTGCGTTATACATGGCAGCAGGAAGACGCGACCGCCTATACGATGTGGCAGCTTCTCGAACCGCAATCGGAAACGATCCGTACCGGACTCGCCGAAATCTTCGGGTGCGACGCGGAAGAAATTGCGATAACTAGAAATGCCAGCGAATCGCTTGAAATCTTGTTAATGGGAATGGATTTCAAACCCGGCGACGAGATCCTGACAACGACGCAGGATTATCCGCGACTGCTGACAACGCTCAAGCAACGCGAAATGCGCGAAGGTTTGAAGCTCAATCTCATCAAAGTTCCGGTCGCGCCAAAAGATTTTAACGATCTGGCAACACCTTTTGAACGTGCCGTCACGCCGAAAACAAAATTAATTCTGGTTTCGCATCAGATCAATCTGACGGGACAAATTATGCCGGTCCGAAAGGTATGCGAAATGGCCCGGGCGCGCGGCATTGAAACAATTGTTGACGGAGCGCATTCTTTTGCGCAATTTGATTTCAAGCGTGACGATTTGCAGTGCGATTATTTCGGCACATCATTGCATAAATGGATCTACGCGCCGAAAGGCACGGGAATGCTCTATGTCAAAAAAGACAAGATCCCGAAGATTTGGGCGTTGATGGCTTCGGAAAACAGCAACAAAAATGACATTCGAAAATTTGAAGAGATCGGCACGCATTCCGCCGCGATGCGTTTGGCAATCGGCGAAGCGGTGTTGTTTCACAACGCCATCGGCGGGAAACGCAAAGAAGCTCGGCTACGCTATTTGTCGCGCTACTGGATGAACAAAATAAAAGATATTCCGAAAATCGGATTTAATACTTCTTTTGATGACGCGCAAAGTTGCGCGATCGCCAATTTCAAGATCGAAGGTATTGATCCCGTTAAAATCGGCGATTATCTAATGGCGAAACACAAAATTTTCACAACTCCGATCGTCCACGAAGAATTTACCGGAATCCGCATCACGCCGAATGTTTACACGACGCTCTGGGAACTCGACCGATTTTGCGAAGTGGTCGCCGGGATTGCAAAAAACGGATTGCCGAAAGTTTAGAAAATGATTTATTTGTAACTGTTTAGGTCTTTGGTTTTTGGGTTTTGGTCTTTGGTTTTATTCAA
>JANLTD010000162.1:0-1873 GCA_031362765.1 Acidobacteriota bacterium
GATAATCATTCTCTTTCCCAATAAAACTTGGCTTAATTTACTTAAAAAGCCGCCGATTTTTGAATTACCTGACATTTTGTTAGTTGTTCATAGTTGGTTGTTCGTAGCGTATTTAAGCTGACAACTAACCACGAACAACGAACTAAATCAATTTTTCCAATTCTTGATAAATATCTTCCGGACTTCCTTCGCCGTTGATTTTTTTCAAACGTCCCGATCTCTCGTAATAATCAAGAAGCGGCTTGGTCAATTCATCAAAAGTTGAAAGGCGAGTCGAAACACTTTCTTCATTGTCATCGGCGCGATGTATCAATTGCGTATCAGGATGAAGATCGCAAACATTATCGCTCTTTGGCAATTTAGAATAAATATTGTAAATCTCTCCACAAACCGGACACGACCGTCGGCCGGTCAGGCGTTTTAATAATTCTTCACGCGGTATATCAACCTCGATCGCCTGAATTTCCTTGCCCTGTTCAATTGCCAATTCTTCAAGCTGTTCGGCCTGGACGGCAGTTCGCGGATAACCGTCGAGAATATAAGTTCCCGCACAATCTTCGCGAGCAGTCCGGTCTCTGACGATTTGCAGAGTAAGTTCATCGGAAATCAATTTTCCGGCTGCCATTGTTGCCTGAACTTCTCGCGCTAAAGGCGTATCAGATTTTTTCATCTCGCGGAACAAATCGCCGGTCGAGATTTGCGGAATGCCTTGGCGTTCATCCAAGAGCCGCGCCTGCGTTCCTTTACCCGCGCCCGGCGCCCCGATGAGAACTATGATCTTGCTCATAATTTATGATAAGACGCGGAGATTGGGCGACGCGGGGACGCGGGGAATTTTGTCAAAAACAGACTTTTTCTCCGTGTCGTCGCGTCGCTCTGTCCCCGCGTCAAAAATTAACTTCTTCTTCCGCGTAGGCGCGAGCCGGCGCCGAGGAAGCCTTCATAGTTTCGCATGACAAGCTGCGCTTCGATTTGCGATACCGTATCCATTGCCACACCAACCAAAATCAAAAGCGATGTACCGCCGAAATAAAATTGATAGCCTAACCCCTTCGGAATCCAACTAAGTCCGGGCGTTGCACCGAAAAAGTTGTCAGCGGCAATTCCGATAAACGGCAGTCGTCCGACATTAAAACCGCTCAAAAGCAGTTGGATTCCATTGCTGCCAATTGGCAAAAAGATATTGATGGCAGGCAGACAGAATTGGATAATATGTATAAATCCTACGAAGCCGAACAGGTAATGCTGAGTGATGACCTGAAGAAAAAAAGGGAAGACCAGCTTTTCAACAAAGAAAAAGACCTGCGGGACCTGCAGCGCAAACGCTTTGGTTTTGAAGGCGATCTGTTTAAAAAAAGACAGGAACTCGTAAAGCCCATACAGGACAAAGTATATAATGCTGTTCAGAAAATGGCCGTGCAGCGGGGCTATGATTTTGTGCTGGACAAAAGTGAGGGAATTACCATTATCTTTGCCGACCCTAAACTGGACAAGAGCGAAGATGTGCTGAAAGAACTTGGAGTCAGGAATTAATACCGGATGTTAAAAGAAACAAAACAACGCAACCAAATATTTGTAAACTCAATCTCTAAAAAGCAAATAAAAAATCACCCGGTTGGGTGATGAATTGAAAAGTAAAAAAAACACTCATGAAAAAATTGAAAGTATTGATAGTAGTGGCTGTACTGCTGATAGCCGGAACTGCTTCTGCGCAAACCAAGATCGCTTATATCCGGATTGATGATATTGTAGGCGTGATGCCTGAACTTGGACGGGATAGGATAAATATGGATACAGTGGGCCAGCAATATGTGAAAGACTCGTTGATGCCACGATTTAATTATGTTCAGTCAGAATATCAGAGAAAAGTGTC
>JANLTD010000264.1:0-9878 GCA_031362765.1 Acidobacteriota bacterium
GGCGGTTCGTCGAAACGGTTTGAAACAATTTCGGTTTGCTCACTGGTTAATTCAAAAAATAGATTTTTGCCCTTCTTTTGAACAATTTCGGCGCGGAGCTTCCAGTCCTTGCACAAAAGCAGCGCGGGCAGAAAAACCGCCATTTGAATGCCGTATTTTTGCGAACGGTGAAAAAGCGAAGCCGCGCCCGTCAGCGTGATCTCGTAGCCGTTCGCCGCGTTTCCGATTACCGAATGAATAAGACCGAAATGCTTGATCCAGCCGAAAATCGCCCGGTAATTGTTCAGATCGCCGGGCGCGACGCGGATCTTCATCTCGATACATTTATAAAGCAAGGCTTGTGTCTGTGCCAGATTATAAAGGTCAAGCAAATCTTTCGGCGTGATCGGGTCAAAGGAAATAAGATGCTGCTGCGCCGGCAGATCGGCGTAAAGATTCGCCAATATCGCGCCGGCATCAACTTGAAATTCTGCGGCGGCTGTTTGAAAAACAGCGTTTCGCGCTTCGGACGCGGGCAAAACCGGATGAGATCTGCGCGCTTCGAGAAAGACTTTTTGACGGATCTCGACCGGTTCGGCAGGCGCGTTAACTTCAAATTCCGAGCGGTCGGTGAGCAGTTTGATCAAACCGCGCAAAATTTTATAATCCGTTCCCGTGCCGATGTATTCTTCGAGTTCGCGTTCGATCACGCCGCGTGTTGAGCCGACGAACCCCTCGAAAATTTCGATCAAACCAATTCCGTCGCTCGCCGTTCGGACATCGTCGGTTCTGATCAGAAAAGGAAAAATTTTATCGCCGCGCCGGTAGCTGACGGCTAAATCGGATGTCAACATTTGTTATAATCATTTTCGTTCAATGCCGGACTTTCGGCAAATCTGTAAAATAATGTAATTGTTTAAGTCTTTGGTTTTTGGACTTAGTTTTTGGTTTTATTCGATGGAAACCCGTTGATTTTGATTAAAGACTACAAAAAGAAGCGGGCTTGGTGAGAAATTCAATGCCAATCGGTAATTTCTTTCAAAAGAACTAAAAACCAAAAACTAACGCCCAAAGACCTAAACAATTACGTTTTTTCTCTAAATGTTATGAATATTCTCGTCTTAAATTGCGGCAGTTCGTCGCTCAAATTTCAACTGATCGCAACCGATCTCGAACGCATCGAACAGAATGCCGATCAAAGATTGGCATACGGAATGATTGACCGCATCGGCGGCGCCGCGATCCTGGATTTTTGCGTCGAGGGCAAACAGCCCGAGCGCAGTGCCGCTCCGATCCGTGATATTTCTTCGGCCCTCGACGCGGTTATTAAATGGATCTCGGCACAATCGATCGGCGCGATCAACAATCTCGGTGATATTGACGCGGTCGGGCATCGCGTCGTCCAC
Organism: Acidobacteriota bacterium; assembly: GCA_031362765.1. Classification (GTDB taxonomy): domain Bacteria; phylum Acidobacteriota; class Blastocatellia; order Pyrinomonadales; family Pyrinomonadaceae; genus JAFDVJ01. The sequence goes on from JANLTD010000264.1 coordinate 1,386, forward strand.
GGCGGAGAATATTTTTCGCAATCGGTTTTGATCACTGACGAGGTTTTACGCGCAATCAAACACTGCATCGAACTCGCACCGCTGCATAATCCGGCGAACGTCATGGGAATTAACGCGGTTCGTGAGATTTTCGGCAAGGCGCTGCCGCAAGCGGCGGTTTTCGACACGGCGTTTCATCAGACTCTGCCCGAAAAAGCTTTTCTTTACGCGATTCCGTATCAGCTTTACCGCCGGCACAAAGTCCGCCGTTACGGTTTTCACGGCACATCGCACCGCTACATCGCCTATCGCTACCGAACGGTCAACAATATTCCGCGTGAAAACGTTAATGTCATCACGCTGCATCTCGGCAACGGCTGTTCGATCGCGGCGGTCAAAGGCGGAAATTCGATTGACACTTCGATGGGATTAACGCCGCTCGAAGGTCTCGTGATGGGCACGCGGTCGGGCGATCTGGATGCGGCGATTCTCGAATTTATTGGCGCGAAAGAGGGTTTGACGATCCACGAAATTGAAATGCTTCTTAACAAACAATCGGGACTTTTGGGCATTTCGGGTTTGACCAACGACATGCGCGAACTGCTTGCCGAAATGGAAGAATCCGGCGACCGCCGCGCGCGCCTCGCGATCGAAATTTTCTGCTATCGGGTCAGCAAATATATCGGCGCGTATTTAGCCGCAATGAACGGCACGGACACGATAATTTTCGCGGGCGGGATCGGTGAAAATTCGCCGAAGATCCGCTCGCTTGTTTGCGAAAACCTGAAATGGTTCGGCATTAACCTTGATGAATCGCTCAACGCCGTGCACGTCAACCGCCGCGAAGGTCTAATCAGCACAGAAGATTCCCGCACAAAGATCTGCGTCATTCCGACCAACGAAGAACTTCTGATCGCCCGGGACACCGTTCGCCTGATTTACGGCAAAATCTAAAATCCTCTTTACTTTTTCGACACACTTGCTTAACTTCTTATCGTTCAGAATTAAGTAGTCCGTAAATTAAGTTACGAGGCATTCGCCAAAAGTTCTGAGTCCCGCATTTACGCGGCGTTCCGCGCGGCGCAAGCGCGGCGGTTTAGCCGCCTAAAGGCGCGCTAGAAAACTTAGTTTACGGACTAATAGCCGTGTTCGTCTAATTATGGTGGGAATTTATTCAAAGCTCAGCGCGTCGATCGGGTTGAGCTTCGCTGCTTTCCACGCCGGATAAAGTCCGAAAACAATACCGACCAAAAACGACACACCGATTCCGATAACTATTGCCCACCATGGAACAAAAGCCGGCAGAGGCGAATATTTATTCATCAAAAGACTCGCGATCTCGCCGATAATCAAACCCGATACGCCGCCGATTCCCGTTAAAACGACGGCTTCGATCAGAAACTGGAGTAGAATATCACGATGTGTCGCGCCGACCGATTTGCGGATTCCGATCTCCTTTGTTCTTTCCGTCACCGAGACGAGCATGATATTCATCACGCCGATTCCGCCGATCATCAGCGCGACGGCTGAGATTGCCGTTAGAACGAGATAAGTTGCCCCCGTCAGTTGATTGTATATATCGAGCAGCGAATCTTGCGAAGACACGAAAAAATTATCTTTATCGCCGGGTTTGACGGCGCGCCGGCGGCGCATAATATCGCGCATTTCTTCCATCACCGAGCTGACTTTTGTGCGATCCGTCGGGCGCACGATGATCGTAAAAACCATCTGCGGAAAGGGAATGTCGCGCCAGTATTTCTGAAAGGTCGTCAGCGGAATAAACACCGAATTATCACGCGATTGTCCGAAGATCGAGCCGAGATCGCTCATCACCCCGACGACGCGAAAAACGCGCCCGCCGATCTTGATGTCTTTGCCGAGCGGTTCCTCGTTCGGGAAAAGAGCTTTCACAACATCTTTGCCCAACACCGCAACATTTGTCCGCTCGCGCAGATCTGTCTCGGTCAGAAACCTTCCGTCGGCAATGTATTGCGTGTGGACCTCTTCGTAATATTGCGTGACACCAAACAAGATCGGCGTGTCGGTTTGTTTGTCTTTGTAAAAAACCGTTTCGGCGATGATCCTCTGAATCGGTGAAACGCCGACGATTGATGATAATTCGTCGCGCAAAGCATCGGCATCGGCGATCGTCAGATCCGGACGCATTCGTTCTTCCTGCGTCGGTTGACGACCGAATGAAGGATCGAATTTGATCGAGTAAATAATATTCGAGCCAATGCCTTCCAACTGTTTGGCAAACGAACGGTTCAAACCCTGAATGATCGAAACCATAAACATTACCGTCACAACGCCGACCATAACGCCCAAGATCGTCAGCCCCGAACGGATCTTGTTCGTCCTGATCGTGTCAATCGCCATTGTTGCCGATTCTTTGATGTCGTCAATCTTAATCATACCGATTTGGGATTTGGGATTTGGGATTTCGGATTGTCAGACTAAATCCGAAATCCCAAATCCGAAATCGAATCATTCCCTGCGCATCGCTTCGACCGGGTTGAGCGTCGCGGCTTGCCATGCCGGATAAATCCCGCTGACAATGCCAACTACCGACGATACGCTAACGCCCAAAACTACCGACCAATAACTGATCAAGGCCGGAAAACCGACCAGAAACGAGATCACATAAGCCAACGCAAAGCCGACGAAAACGCCGATCAATCCGCCAATCGAGGCAATTATCACGGCTTCGCTCAAAAACTGTTCCAAAATATCGCGCCGCCGCGCCCCGACGGCTTTTCTGAGCCCGATTTCCCTTGTTCGCTCGACCACCGAGACGAGCATAATATTCATCACGACAATGCCGCCGACAACCAGTGATATTGCCGAAACGCCGACCGTGACGAGATAAATATTGTCGGTCGCATCTTGGTAGAGTCCGACAAAAAGGTCTGATGATTCAACCGCAAAACCCTCGTCTTCCTGCGTTTCTTCGCCGACTATCAGAGTGATCTTGCCGCGCCGCGCACGCATAATTGCGGTTACTTCATCTTTCGCGGCGGCCAGATCAGCCGAACGCGCGACCTGTATGTCAACAATCAGCGAATCCCGCACAGGCAAAACTTTGCGCGCAGTCTGGTATGGGATCATTACAAAATTATCACGCGAAATGCCAAAAATCGTGCCTTGTGCGGCAGCTATTCCGATCACGCGGAAAATCCCGCCGTGAGCGCGAACTTCTTGCCCGATGACCGTTTCCGGCGCCGCGTTATTAAATAGATTTTTGACAATATCCGCACCGATAACCGCCACATATTGCCCCGCATTTTCTTCGTTTTCAGTCCATTTTCTGCCCGTTTCGACCTGCAAGGCTTCGATCTCGAAAATCGCCCCCGACGCTCCGCGAATCATCACGTTGTCGGATGAAGAAAACGCGCTTTTGACCGTTTCAGCGCCGCGTGTCCACCAGCCGATTCGCTGACAACTGCGGCATAAACGCACGACCGCGTCCGCATCTTCTTTTGTGATGTCCTTGCGTTTGTTCATTTTGATCATTTCTTCGCGGCTCGTGATGACGCTCGGATTTTTTGAAAGCGTAAAAACGGTCGAACCATTGGCGGAAAAGGTCGAAGCAACCGTTTGATTCAAACCTTCGATGATCGTGACGACCGAAATCACCGCCGCGACGCCGACGATAATCCCCAAAAGAGTCAGAAATGTGCGGAGTTTATTGGCGCGCAGATTTTGCAGTGAAAGCAAAAATATCGAACGCAGCAGCGTGAACGATTTGCGGGTTTGGGAAAAGTAGGAAATTTGTTCGCCGCCCTTCCCGGAATCGTCCACTGCTTTTTGTTCGATTGCCTTATTTTTCACTGTTTTAGTTTATTTTAGGCTTTTCTTTAAATTATAGCCAGAGCAAATTTTTAAGTCGTCGGACAGGAATACATTTAACTATCGTTTAGAGCGTGGAAGTCCAACCATTAGCGGTCAAAGACCGCCTCTAAACGGCGCGAAATAGTTTAATATAGCTTTGTCCGACGACCTGGCATCGTTCTTGCCGGAATATCTCCCCCAAATTCCTTCGTCAAGCCGTTTTAGATTCAGCAGTGTTTGTCTCGAAACTCAACAAAGTCTTGGTGCCGTCAACTGATTCAAATTCAACTGCCGTTTCCAGATTATCGCTTCCGGCACGCGCCATTATCGTTTGGACATTGGCAACCGTATGCGTTAAATGGGCGGTTTCATTTGCCGATAAACCGCCAAGCAAGATCTCGACACGCGGTGCATTCGCGCCCGAAAGTTCGACATAGATTCCCGCTAAGGGAAGTCTTTTGACTCCTTCCATCGCGCCCAATTCACCGAAAATTTCCAACCTCACCGGACGATTGATATTTTGCTCCGAAAAACTCTTAAAATAATTTGCCCAGTGCGTCACTTCGATAGTGTCTGACATAATTTTTGCTCCTTTTCTAACTCTTGGATTCCTGACGTGCGATCAAAACCGAACAAGGTGCGTGATGAACGATCGCGTCCGAAACCGAACCGAGTGTCAATCGCCCCCAAAAACCGCGTCCGTGTGAACCAACGACGATGAGATCTGCGTTCCATTCTTTTGCCTCATCAACGATCACTTGCGCCGGCGCACCCAATCTGACTTCAGTTTCAATGGAGAGATTTGAATCGGGAAATGATCTCTTTATTTGCGCGGCGGAATCCTCAACAAAAGATAGGCATTGTTTTCGCTCTAAATCCATCATTTCCTGATAATATTGCGCCGAAATTGCAAACGGCTCGGTCGCCATCGGCGCCATCTGTTCATAGATCGAAACAATTTTTACCGTCGTGTCTGCTGACATATCCAATATGCGGCAACATTCCTCAATTGCAGCGCGACTGAAATCCGACCCGTCTGTTGCTATTAAGATTTTCATACTTGTTTTGCTCCTAAACCTAAATATCAATGTTAATCAGAAACTGAAAAATATCCGCGAAAAAAATATCTCATCCGCGTTAATCCAGCCTCCTGCTTTCTTTTTCTGATACTTGATTTTAATTTCCAACCGATCTTCCTCGTTTTCTTTGTTTCTGCTTTTGATTCCCGCTATCGAGAAACGCAAGAATTGTTCCTCTCCAAAATGTCCGAAAACATTACAAAAACTCATTGATCGTAAATTTGCATCCCACTTAAAAGGGGTGATTTTTCACGGCGAACGTGAAAAATCCCTCACCTGTCTGTAAATCTGAGTCGCGAGTTGAGAGTCGTTTGAAATATTAAGAAATCAAACAGATTGTGGCTGAATCTCTTCAAATGGGTCGCTGAAATCGAATATTTGACGCGCACCTGCCCCAAAGATCGCTGACGCGCACCCGACACTTGACACTTGACACTTGACACTTGACTCTCGACTCTCGACTGACGACCGGGATTTAGCAATGTTCATCGCATTACTGAGCGGTCTAAAAATTCTCACAAATCAAAAGATGCGCAAATGCGTTAAAAACCATATAGTTTAAGTGCAAGGTCAAAACGCTACTCAGTCTTGACCTTGCACTTAACCGGCGCGGCAATTTATCTTAGTTTGAGATCTTAATTTAAAACTCTCAAAAATATTGTTGTAATGTTCAAGCTTAGATTTGAATCAGGCACATTAATTTTAGAAGGCGCGGACGAAACAACGAGCGTTCCGAAAGCCTTTGTCTGGGACGCACGCACCAGACATTTTCGGGCTCCGGCCTATCTTTACCGCGAAATCATCAAAGATCTTATTCGCGCGAAAACACGTTTCGAGGACGAAGCAAAGGCTTACGCGAAATTCGATTTCAAACAAAAGTTTCACGTTGAACCCCGACCGTTTCAGATATCGTCGATCGAAGCCTGGCGTGCGGCGGAGCGTTGCGGCGTGATCGTCCTTCCGACCGGCGCGGGTAAAACTCACGTTGCGACGATGGCGATTGAGATGTGTGCGCGCCAAACTTTGGTCGTTGTCCCGACCCTCGACCTGATGAATCAATGGTACGATCTCTTAATTTCGACCTTTAACGCCGAGATCGGGCTGATCGGCGGCGGTTTTTACGAGATCGGCGCGATCACCGTGACGACCTATGCTTCGGCATTTCGGCATCAGGAAAGATTGGGCGCGTCGTTTGGTCTGGTGATTTTCGATGAAGCGCATCATCTGCCCTCGGAAGGCTACAAATACGCGGCGGAATTTGCGATCGCGCCGTTTCGGCTCGGTTTGACGGCAACGCCCGAACGCGCGGACGGCGGCGAAGAGTTCCTCGAAAACCTGATCGGAAAATTCGTCTATCGGCTCGAAGCGCAGGAACTTGCCGGTGAATATCTGGCCGATTACACGATCGAGCGTATCGAGGTTGATCTGTCTGAGGCGGAACGCGAATCTTATACACGCGAACGCGCAATCTACACCGATTTTCGCCGCGCTAAAAACCTTCCGTACGGACAAGAAGGCTGGCGCATCTTCATTATGCAAAGCGCCCGCTCGGAAGACGGCCGCCGCGCGATGAAGGCCTATCGAAATTATAGGAAGATCGCGCTCGGCACGGAATCCAAAATTCAGGTTTTGGAAGATCTGCTGATCCGTCACCGAAGAGACAAGGTTTTGATCTTCACTGCCGAAAACGAGATGGTTTACCGCATCTCGAACGATTATCTGATTCCCGCGATCACGCACGAAACCAATGTCAAGGAACGCAAATTCTGGCTCGATGCTTTTAATAACGGCGATGTTTTAGCGCTTGCAACTTCAAAGGTCTTAAATGAAGGCGTCAACATTCCCGATGCTTCGGTGGCGATCATTCTTTCGGGTTCGGGTTCGAGCCGCGAACATATTCAGCGTTTAGGCAGAATTTTGCGGAAGAAAGGCGACAAACAAGCGATCCTTTACGAAGTTGTGACGCGCAACACGACCGAAGAATATACTTCGCAAAAACGTTCCGAAGCGCGCCAGTTTCAAGACTTAAAGACGCGCGGCGAGCGCGGTTTATTTGATTAAAATTGACTTAGGAATATGCAAAAAATAACTTACTACCAATTAATAAAACCTTGATAGTTTAGTAGCGGCCTTTGACCGCGTTGACCGGCGGTCAAAGACACGCCTCTAAACTATCGTTATAAGTTATTTTTTACACGTTCCTTAGCATCAAATTTACACGGAATTTGATGCTAACAGAGTTTCTTACCTTCATTAGCCGACAACAAGACCGCCGCGGGAACGAGTTAAAAACGTCCCGTGTTTTAGCGATCACATTGCGCCCAAAGCGCTTCCGCTGAGAGCGTCAAAGCACTTTAACAATGCCTCTGATCTTAATTTATGCCGCAATAGAAATATCTTTAACAAGTTCGGCGGTTTCAAATAACGAAGCATTTCTGGCAATATCCGCTTGTGAAACCATTCCGCACAGATTTCCATCGGCGTCAACAACCGCCACACGTCTGATTTGATTTCTTTCCATCAGGGCGACGCAGTCTTCAACACTCATTTCAGGCGTTACCGAAACAACATTATCGGTCATCACTTCACCGACGATCATATTCAGCGGGTTTTTGTTATGCGCGACCGTGCGAAGCGTAATGTCGCGGTCGGTGATCATTCCGATCGGCTTTTTGTTGTCTTCGGTTTCGATCACCGGGACACATCCGCAATTATATTCCGCCATCATTTTTGCAACATCGTGCAAACTGGTATTTAATGTGGCAACCTCCAGAGTTTTCGACATTATTTCTTGTACTTTCATTTCTTTATATCTCCTTTTTGCCGGATTTTGAGTTTTTTCTTTGATTTTTCGCCTTCTTCGGCGCTCATCAAAAAAAACTATCCTCAATACTATTTACTTACGCAAAACTTGTTCCTGTTTGATTCCTTTCTGTTCAAGTTTGCAAAGGCTGATAAATGAAAGAGTTTGCGAAAGAGATTAGATCCTGAGGTAACAAATTATGCGCAATTTTCCGCATAGAAGTGGGAAATTTCAACACACTCGGCAATCCCGAAACCGGTCGCGGCAAAAGCCCGCTTTTGAAAATTCAGGTAACTGATTAGGTTTTTGGTTTTTGGTCTTTGGTTTTTGGTTTTACCCAACGAAACCTCGATGATTTTAATCAAGATACGCGGAAAATAAGCGGATTGGTGAGAAATTTAACGTCAATTCGGTAATTTCTTTCAAAAAACTAAAAACCAAAAACTAAAGACCTAAACAATTACAAATTCAGAGTGAATTGCAATGTGTCGAGTAAAAAAACTTAAGGTAACTTACATAAAATCCGGAGCGTTTTGTACGAAAATATCCGAAGCCCGATAATTAGAATTTCAGCTTAAAAACTTCCGAACCGGCAAGCAGAAACGCGCCCGCGCCGTACACTTCCCAACCCTCGGCGTCGAAATTCTTGCGCGGGTCAGCACCGATCGGCTGTGTCCAACCGACTTTTCCGTCCGCGCGGACGAGCGTGTTTAATCCGCTCCACGCTTTTTTGACCACCGGCAGATATTTTTTGCGATCGAGCAATTTGTTGCTGATGCCCCACGCCAGAGCGTAAGTGTA
>JANLTD010000273.1:0-1604 GCA_031362765.1 Acidobacteriota bacterium
CAAAAGGCTCACTAGCGCCGTTTTCGCGCCCTGCGCTCATTGCAAGCAAGGATGACTTGCGCTCCAGTCCGTAAGCCTTAGTTTACTTTGAAAATAACTCATGACAGAGGTATTACCCGAAAAATCAACATCAAAAGTTAATTTTTCAAATCTAATTTTGGCGAAGGTATTGAATGATAGATGCAGGATTTTAACTCCGTAGGCGATTCCATCTCAGATCGCGCCAGAGTTTCTGTTGTTTTTCGTTAAGAAACGTCCACGCCACGATGCGGCTGACCTTGTTTCCCTGTCCCATCGGAATCGTCTTGACCTCAACCGCCTCGACCTTTTTGAGGATCGAATAGACAGTTTTAAGATTCGATTCTTTGGACAGCGCAGTTGAAAACCAAAAGCACGCGCCTCCAAACAAACGGCTCTCGCGAATTATATTCGCGGCAAACTTGCCTTCGCCGCCTTCGCACCACAGCTCGCGGTTTTGTCCGCCGAAATTCAGCTCCGCTTTGGTGATCTTCTTTTTATTCAGATTCGACAGCTTTCTCAGCGTGCCGCTCCGCGCTTCCGCGAGCGACGTGTGAAACGGCGGGTTGCAGATCGTCAGGTCAATAAATTCATCCGCTTCGATGATTCCTTCGAAGATTTTGTTTGGATCAGTTTGTAATCTGAATTCGGCGACATCTTTCAAATGCGGATTTTGTTCGACGATTCGCCGCGCATTCGCGATCGAAACCGGATCAATATCCGAACCGATAAACGACCAGCCGTATTCTAGATTCCCGATGATCGGATACACGCAATTTGCCCCGACACCGATATCCAGACAAATTATCTTTTTGCCGGTTGGAACCTTTTTACCGTTCTTGCTTGCCAGCAGATCGGCGATGTGATGAATATAATCCGCCCTGCCCGGAATCGGCGGACATAAATAATCCGGCGGAATGTCCCAGTTCTCAATTCCGTAAAAATATTTCAGCAATGCGCGGTTGAGCATTTTTACCGCCGCCGGATCAGAAAAATCAATCGTTTCGTCCTTATAGACATTCAGCGCGACAAACGGCGCCAGTTCCGGACAACTGCCGATCAACTCTCTAAAATCATAGCGCCCGCGATGCCGGTTGCGCGGATGTAATTTTGTTTTTTCGATCGGGTGTTCTCTCTTTTGAAGCATTGATGTCATTTTACGGATTTAAGTCAGAACCCTGGGCGGTAGCGACGGGTTGAATATCACTATTTCGAACGGATTTCGCGGGAATCAAAAACCACGAAATCCCTTAGATTCAGGAATATCAATGAACTTTAACAGGTCGCTACCGCTCGCTGTTCTGACAGGCGCTAATTTTCCCCGCATTCAGCTATCCGTCATTAGGACATTATAACTGATGTTACGCAAAAGATTTGAATTTGCGGCTGTGCCGCCGGATGTGCGGAAAGGCTGTGCCTTTCCGAAAAGCTTATCCCAACTCTCCGAGGCTACGCCTCGATTGGCGGCAGAGCTGCAAAGAAAATTGAGAAATTTGCACGGAAAGGCACAGCCTTTCCGCACATCGGGCGGTACAGCCGCAAATTCAAATCTTTTGCGTAACATCAGTTAGTAATTGATTAGGGCT
>JANLTD010000362.1:0-3102 GCA_031362765.1 Acidobacteriota bacterium
GAGCAGGTTGCGTTTGCCGATGATTGCCATGCGCCCGCAGCGTAAACTTTTCCCACTGCCACAGGGAGTAAAATCAACGCATCGCTTCACTCAAGCCAAGCGCACGAGAATTCGGTTCGGCTGGAAAGGTCTGGCCGGTCAACGAACCGTTGAGCTTGGCTCGGTGCGGTTGGGTCCGTGGGACAAAATAACTCAAAAAGTAAATTGACTCGGACTGTGCCTCCAGTTAAAAAGTAATTGTTGATAATCGTGCCCTTTTCAACTATTTTAAGAAAGTTAAGGGGGTTGATGAGCAAGCTTATAAGTCATTTATGGTAAAGTTGCTTGAAGATAATCAGACATTACCCATGGATGCGGTTTCTGTTGATGAAAGCGGTTTTTTTCTTGTTGGAAAAAACATAAAAAAGTATTCATTTAGAATCATGGAGACCTCACAGGCATTTGAAACTGTCTCGGCACAAGGATGTCATAATATTATTCGATATTATTTTTCACCGGAAATGATTGAATCTGAAACTAACAAAAAATCTGATTGTAAGGAAAGTATAAAGCTAAACGCGAAGGATCTTTTTATGAAACCCAAATTTGGCCTAAACGAGGAAAATAATGTAATTTCAAAACTTTTTGAAATGGGAATTCCAGTTTATGTTGATGATATTTCAGGAAGTCCCAAAATTGGGTATTTAACCTTAAAATGAAACTCGCAGTGCTTTAAAAAATGGAAAGTTGGAGTAGGCAAAAGTTGATAATTTTATTTTCGCCATAAGCATTAGTTTTTGTGTAGAGTCAAGTTTCTTTCCTCTCAAAATAAACGATTTACCGAATAATTATTGGGTCAAATTGAGAACGCAGATTGACACGGACAAGCGGGCGGAAAGCATCTCGTATTTTGACGTTTGTGACGCGACTACAAAAGAGTTTGACGCACAAAGCAGCGTCAAGCGCGTGACGAATCCACCTACAATGCTTTAAATCTCGTAACGCTGGGAGATTATTCGGATTCAACAAATGACGTATACCTAGCACGGTCATAAATTGAGCTTTTGAATGGCGCACATTAATATAACTGCTCTTCTTATAAGCCGCTTCAACTCAACTGTTTAGCCGAGCCATTGGACAATTTTAGCTTTAGTAGAAAAAGCGCAATTTATGCCCGTTGAAAGTATAACTTACACCTACGACGATTCTAATATCGCCAATACCAAAGGCAAACTGACGAAGATGACAACCGGAACCGGTTCGTCACCTTTTTCCATCAAGGAATACACGCAATTTGATCTGCTCGGAAGAGTGACAAAGAGTAAGCAGACAACCGATGGCACGGCATACAATGAAATGCTCTACAGCTACAATCTGTCGGGCGCATTGATCGAAGAAACCTATCCATCGGGCAGAGTTGTCAAAAACACATTCGACAATGACGGCGAATTGGCGCAGGTTCAAAGCAAAAAGGCGAACGACACTTTTAGAAACTATGCTAATTCGTTCAACTACACAGCGGCGGGCGCAGTTTCTTCCGTTAGATTGGGCAACGGACTTTGGGAAAATACGAGTTTTAATTCACGTCTGCAACCAATACAAATCGGATTAGGCTCAGGAGCGACGAGTCAAAATCTGCTCAAACTAAATTACGATTACGGCTCAACCGCGAATAACGGAAATGTCCAATCGCAAACCATCACAGTTCCAACGGTTGGTAGCAATCCGGGATTCACGGCAGTCCAAAATTATACATATGATTCATTAAACCGTCTGAAACAGGCTGATGAAAAGCCATCCGGCTACACGCAAGCTGACTGCAATGCGAATCCGACTAAATGTTGGAAACAAACCTTCACCTTCGACCGCTACGGCAATCGTAACTTCGATGAGGCGAACACGACCGAAACCGCGACATTTCTAAAGAATTGTGGAACCGCGCCGAACAACACGGTTTGCACGGCGGATGTGCCGATCGTTAATCCATCAGTCAACACGGCAAACAATCGGCTCAATGGTTACACTTTCGACAGTTCGGGCAACACAACCCAAAATGCCCAGAGCCGAAAGTTCACCTACGACGGCGAAAACAAACAAATCAAAGTCGAAACCGTCAATTCGGGCGGAACTGTAACGGGAACGCTCGGCGAATATTTTTACGACGGCGACGGAAAAAGAGTCAAAAAGGTCTCGGCGACAGAAACAACGATTTTCATTTATGACGCATCAGGTAAAATGGTCGCGGAATATTCAACCCAACTTGCCACAACACAGCAAGCCAGTTATTTGACAAACGATCATCTCGGAAGCCCGCGAATCAATACAAATGAAAACGGAGCGGTGATAGCACGACACGATTATCAGCCGTTTGGGGAAGAGATTGCGACAAGTCAGAGAATTGCGGGATTAGGTTACAACTCGGATGAGATTAGGAAGAAATTTACGTCGTATGAAAGAGATGATGAATCAGGGTTAGATTATGCTAAAAACCGCTATAACAACTATAATTTAGGAAGATTTACTTCTCCTGATCCATATAAAATTGTAGCCGAAGTTCAATTAGAAAAAAATCCAGAAAAAGCAAAAGCTAAACTGAATAATTATATTGCCGAACCAGGACGATGGAATCAATATGTTTATACCATTAACAATCCATTAAAGTTTACCGATCCAACAGGGGAAGATCTTTGGTTGAGAGGAACAACTGAAGAAATTCAAGAAGCAGAAAGATTACTAAAGGAAATAATAGGCGAAGAAAGATATAATAAATATGTGCATCGAATAGATCATACGGGAGATGACGGATATGCGCTAGTTCTTAACATTGATGCAAATGACCTGGTCGCTTTTGTTGGTAATATTAATAATCAATCTAAGAATGAAACAGGTCTCAATTTAGGAATGGCTGAGTTACTTTCTTCCTCAAAAGCTACAGAAGTTCGGGTTGATGGAAATTTTATCAACTTAAATGGTGATCTGAAAAGTATTAAATCGCCCGGAATAGGGAGGTCGTGTCAAATGTTGTGGAAATGAATTTATAGCCTTCCTTGTTTTGCTTCCTTTCCTTACTTCTCTAAATCTCTTTTTCTGGTAATTTTACTTCCTTTAGTTTTTCCGGGTGGC
>JANLTD010000369.1:0-7950 GCA_031362765.1 Acidobacteriota bacterium
GCCATTCTGACACCCGACCAACGTACACAAGCCCAAGAATTGAAAGAGCAAATGAAAGAACGTTTCAAAGACAGATTCAAAAACCGTTTCGGCGGCAACGAAGAATTTGGCGGAATGTAATAATAATTTGACTTTACGATAATCCAAACATAGCGCGGTTGAAATTTCAGCCGCGCTATTCTATTTTTTTGTAAATGATAACTTTTTGACAGGCGTTTGCGTATTGCAAATTGATAAACATTGCTACAATCAAACATTATGCCGACCAATTTAACCGAATTCGAAGACGTTGAACGCGGAAAGATCGTTTTGCGGGTTGAAGGTACGCTGATGCACGACGACGCGATTCTATTAGAAAAGATCGTGCTTGATCTGCGGATCACGCGCGGAAAAAACATCACGCTTGACCTGGCCGATCTTGATTTTCTCGACAGCGACAGCGCACCGATCCTGAAACGAATCGAACGCGAACACGGTTTTGAGATCGAAGGAATGGAATTTTTCCTCCAGGCGATGATCAACGAAGCCGAAAAAAATCACAACTACTAAACTTTGCAGAATAACGCCGGATTGTCCAACAAACTTCAGTTTGTTGCACTGCGTGAAAAATAATTTACCTAAAACAACAAACTGAAGTTTGTTGGACCTTTTATTTCGGAACATTTATTTTATGAAAACACGAGAAATTGCTGAATTCTTAAACGGACAATTAATCGGAAGCGGCGACACCGAAGTTTTGCGGGTCGCAAGTCTTGATAAAGCGATTGAAAACGAGCTCAGTTTTGTGGAAAAACCCGAATCATTTAGCCAGACTAATGCCGGCTGCCTTCTTGTTACCGGAGATTTCAACACTGAAATTTCGATACCGGTCATCAAAGTAAAAAACGCGAAGCTCGGGATTGCCCGGATTGCCGCCAAACTTCATCCGTTTGATTGGCGTTCAGAATGGCACAAAACTGCCGTTGTTGCCGATAATTCCGACGTTCGCGCAAGTTTTGTCGGCGCTTTTGTATCAATCGGCGAAAACACATCCATCGGTGAAAGTTGCCAAATTTTTAGCGGGTCGAGAATCGGCGAAAATGTTCAAATAGGTAATTGCACAATTATTTATCCTAACTGCGTTATCTATGACAATGTCTCGATCGGAAACGATTGCATAATACATGCCGGCGCGATCATTGGAGCCGATGGTTTCGGTTTTGTCCGCGACGGCGCACGCGGTTACCTTAGATTCCCGCAGATCGGGTCTGTTTCAATCGGCGACGAAGTGGAAATCGGTGCCAACAGCTGCGTTGACCGTGGATCATTGGGCGAAACGCGCATCGGCAACGGCACAAAAATTGACAACCTTGTTCAAATCGCACATAACGTTCAAATCGGCGAACGGGTCGTGATCGCTTCACAAACAGGAATTTCAGGTTCGACCATTATCGAAGATGATTGCGTGATTGGCGGACAAGTCGGTTTCGGGGACCACGCAACCGTTAGATCCGGCGCGATCATCGGTTCCCAAGCAGGCGTTTTGCCCGGCAAGATCGTCCGGAGCGGCGTGTGGTGGGGAACGCCCGTTCAACCGCTCGACGAATACAAACGACAAAATGCTCATGTCAAAGGTTTAGGCAGATTGATTGAAGAATTCAAAGAGATAAAAAAACTTATCAATGACAAGTCTTCATAACCACATAGATCATGAAATTTGCTTTTGAAGTCGGGCGCGCCGAACCGCACACGGTCGAATTTTTTTGGGGACAGATGTTCGGCACCCTTCAAATCAAAATTGACGGAAAGATCGTTAACGAAAAGAGCTTTTCGTTATTTTCGCCGTCAAGCATAACTGCGCCGCTCGACGTTCCCGATGATGAAAAGCTGAATTTCGGCTTCATCGAAGTTTTATTGGTTGAAAAATGGTCGTTCGAGGTCGGCATATATGAAAAACACTTCGTCCGCATCGAAAAAAGACGTGCAAGATTTCTGGCCGGTTTAAGACCGCACGTTTACCGGGTCTTTGTTGATGAGGAATTGCTCGACGAACACTGTGGTTATTGAATCGTTTTGCCGGTTGTAATTGACCTTAACGGCTAATTTGTTGATAATTAATCAATCAACAATCTTCTCTGGAATTTTTATGAAAAAAGCAGAAGAAAACAACCAAGTTGTCGAAATTAATTTTCGCGATCAATATCTGCATATAACTCATCCTGACAATTTTGTCTTACTGCCTGAAAAACTGGACGATCTTTGGCAAAATCTGGCGAATGCCTGTAAAGCTCACGATTGTCGCAAGGTTCTCAACGAAGGAAATTTAGATTTCAGTAAAATCCGAGCTTATGATTCCTATAGTGCAGGCAGTCACGCCGGAGAAATTCGCGGTTTGCGGATGGCTTGCCTCTTTCCGAATTATGAGCCTGATGAACAATCTGAATTTTTCAAAACCGTTGCCTCAAATCGCGGAGCGACGATCGAACTATTCACCGACCGCGCCGAAGCTCTCAAATGGCTCGGCGTTGACGAAATCCGATAATCCACTAAATTCCTAATTCTCGCAAAATAAATTCCGCGGCTCTTTTTGATGCACCGCCATGGCCGAGTTTTTCGGTTACCGCGCGCAGACGATCGCGCATTTTTTGATTCGTTGAGGGTTCAAGCAGCCGAAAAATCTCTTCCGCCAATAATTCCGCCGTGAAATCGTCTTGAATCATCTCTTTTGCAAGGCGCTCTTCGGCAATCAGATTTATCAGGCCGAAATGCTCGACAGAGATCAAGGGACGTAAAAGTTTGTAATTCAACTTTGATGATTTATAGACAATTGCGAGCGGCGTGCCGATTATCGCTGTTTCGAGCGTTGCTGTGCCACTTGTAACAGCGGCCGCATCCGATGCATTCAAAGCGTCGTGTGTTTCGCCTTGGACAGTAATTAAGATTTTCGGCAGTTTTAGCCCTTTATTTCGGGCTTCTTCGGATGCTGTTTTAACTTCTGCTCTTTTCCGGGTCGCCGCAAGCGCTATCACAAATTGAATATTGGCATTTTTTTGAACCATCAGCGCAGCGGTTTCAAGCAAGACCGGCAATATCCGCAGAATTTCTTTATGACGGCTTCCCGCCAGCAGTGAAACAATCGGTTTTGCCGGATCGAGATTATGTTTCTCGCAGAACGCTTCTTTCGTCATCGTAATATGTACCTCGCGAACTGTCGGATTGCCGACATATTCGATATGCGAAATTCCCTGCTGCGCATACCAATCCTTTTCAAACGGCAGAATCGTCAACAGCAGATCAACATATTTTCTTATCGAAGCCGCACGGTATTTACGCCACGCCCAAAGCTGCGGAGAAATGTAATAAATTATTTTTAGCCCTTCTTTTTTAAGGGCTTTAGCAAGTTTGAGATTAAAATCGGGAAAATCTACCAAAATCACGGCGTCCGGTTTTCTTTCGAGCGCAGAACGCTTCAATTTTTGAAAAGCCCTCCAGAACATTGGCAAAGCTTTGGCAATTTCGGGCAAACCGATAATTGAAAAATCATCGGCATTGACAATTTCTTCAACATCTGCGGCACGCAATCGATGACTTACGGCGCCGAAAAACTCGAATGTAGTTTCCGGCGCAAGCTCGCGCATCGCAGAAATAAGTTTTGCGGCATGGCCGTCACCTGATGGTTCGCCCGCGACGATCATTATTTTTTTTTTTTGATTGACCATTAATTATTTATCTGAATTAATTCTAAAGCTATTATTGAACAGGCCGAAAGCCTTGAAAGCAAATATTTATCAATGTGTATCTGCCAAATGATAAATGATATTTCTGAATTGATAAATGCAGAACGACAACCAATTTCAACTTTTATTGCATCAAAGCAGTTGTTTTTCAAACGCATTTGCAATATTAATTCGATACTTGCCTTGCAGAACGCATTTTTTACCTTTAAAATGCAATGTTTTGTGCTTGTATAGGAATTCATTCTTGGTAGGTCTTTTTTACGCCCTCGTAAAAATATAAAAATCGGAGGATTTTGTGAAGTTTCACATTTTCGTTTTATTGGTCATTATTGTTTTATTTGGTAATTTAATCACTGCCACGGCGCAGGTTGATTCCGTGATCGGACAAATTACTTCTTCCAATTCCGAGTCGTTTGCAGGCGGAGTTTCCGGCGATGGCCGTTTCGCCGTCTTTGAATCTCCGGGAAATATCGCGACTGAAAATCCCCGAAATTCAGATGGCAACCGCGAAATTTTTCTTTTCGACTATGCCCAGCGTCGGATTTTTCAAATCACTGACACGAAAGCTTTATTGATCGATGCGACCAAAGATCCGACCTTTGACAACATCAGAGTTGAAATACTCAACCTTCGACCCGTCATCAGCAATAACGGCCGTTGGATCGCTTTCAGTTCAAACGCGACGTGCGCTTATCCGGGAAACGGAACAATACCCGCAATTGTCAGTACGACAAATCCCGGAAGTTTTAATCCCAATTTGACACCGGCTGCGTCAAACCCATGTATTACGGGAACGTCTCCAAATCAGATTAATAATCTGATCAATGACGGCAATACCGAAATGTGGCTTTACCAGATTCCGGCAGCTCCGGCGGCAAATTTGACGACCGGCGAAGAATTTTCCCTTACTGATCTGGGCGCGGGAACCTTCACGCGCGTCACAAATTCCATCCCAAGCCGTTTGCCTGTTTCCGGATCAACAACCGCTGTCGCGATCGTTGCAGACGACAATCACGATTCAAGCATTGACGATACGGGCAGCGCGATCAGTTTTACATCAAACCGCGATTTGATCACCGGCGGAAATCCTTTTCCCTCGGCCGACAATGACGAAATTTTCGCTTTTGTCCGTGGCAGTGCGACATTAAGACAGATCTCGACAACTCCGCGAGGAACGATTGCTGCCCCAATTTACAATGCAAATTCTTCGATCGCAAATCTGACCGGCGGCGGTTGGCGCGTCGCTTTCCTGAGCAACGGCGACAATCCGATTGTCGGGATGACGGGCAGCAATACCGACAAGAACGAAGAAGTCTTTTTTACAGATCTGGATTCAAGCGGTGTGATCGGAATGACCAAAAAACAGGTCACAACAACGACCCGCACCAATCCGGGCGATGTCGTTAACGTATTTAATTACGGCCGGCGAATGAGCCGCGACGGCCGCTATATTGCCTTTGATTCGTATGCCGATCTCGCTTCCGAAAACGGCGGAACCAATCAAACGGGTTTTGCAACTTATGTTTACGACACGACTTTGACAACCAATGCTTTTCGCCGGATTTTGCCGAGAAGCGATGCTGACAGCGGCGCTTTTGGCGGAGACTTGCAGCGTTATCCTGGTTTTACCGACTATGATGTGAATCGTGTACCGCAAACATTTGTTATGCAAACGCGGATGAATATCAAACCCGACGGTACAATTCCGACGATCTCAACCGAAGGTTTAAACGATAATTTGTTCCGACCGTCGCAGGTTTATTCATTTCCCGTCGCGACTTCGATGTCGGCAATTTTTACAAGACAGACAAAATTGCCAACGCCAAATTTCTTTTTGGCTTCGATTCAAGCGATACCGAGCAATTCTTTGCAAAGAATGATCTTCAACCTCGCACAAACCGAAACCGGTACCGGAAACCCTGATCTGGCAAGCGAAGTTTATTATTTTCTACTTCCTTTTTCGGATTCACAAACAATTGCCAGCTTTAGCTTTGCGACCGGAGCAAGCCGCATAGCTGTCTCGCCTTCGCCGGTACCGACGCCTTCGCCGACGCCGACGCCTTCGCCAACACCAACGCCAAGCCCGAGTGCAACGCCGACGCCGACACCGACGCCGCAGCAACCGCCGGCCGTGCAAGGCATTTCTTCAGGTATGTTGGCAATTCTTGATTACAATTCCGGGACAAATCAACCGGTGGTCGCCCGTACGGCCGTTGGTTCTATTGACCGTAGATTCACCCTTCCGATGGAATTAAGCGGCGTTACAATGACTATAGGCGGCGCAGCGTGCGGTTTGAAAACGGTAGGACAACGCCAAATTGTATTTGTTGTTCCGCCCGGACTTCCCGCTGCTGATGCCGGCACAGTTTATCCTGTTGTGATCAACAATAACGGTTTGGTTTTCAAGGGAAATGTGACCATTATGCGCGCACGGCCTGATGTGTTCTCCGATCGGCTGACACCCGGACCCGGTGGTCGCGCCCGAATTTTTAATTCGGTCAATCGCGTATTAACGCGCGAACCATTTACCATCACAACCTTCAGGTTGCGCGGAAGCCGACGAGTACAGACGATTTTACGGGTTTATGTAACCGGTATCAATAATCTGTCGAGCGCGGCATTTACCATCAGAATTGGAAGTCGCGATATTTCCGGCGCGTTGATTCTGTCTGGCGCAACTTTGGTCGAACCGGGAATTTATACTGTTGATTTCACATTGCCTGCCGAGCTTGCCGGAGCCGGTGACCAACCGATAATATTTACGGCGAATGTCAACGGGATACTTTATCAGAGCCGTCTGGATGATACGGCACCGCGATTGTCTATTTTATAACAACGCAAAAATCCTAAAGGGCGAAAGTTTTGGTTATGTAATGATTACCCGAACTTTTGCCCTTTGGTTTTAAGTGTAATATCCTTGAGGTTAAGCTGTCCGAAGAAAAATTAGAATATTTGTTCATTTAGTAGTTTTTTCCTGGTAGGAGTTTTTCCTGATTCATACCTTTTAAGGAGTCTTTACAAAATTATGTCAACAAAAGATGTTAATACTTTGCGAATTGCGCCGAAGATTTGGCGCAACGGCAAGATGATTGATTGGAATGACGCGCGGGTTCACGTGATGACGCACGCAATTCATTACGGTTCGAGCGTTTTTGAAGGCATTCGCGCCTACGAAACCGTCAACGGGACCGCCGTTTTTCGGCTGACCGAACATATGCAAAGGCTTGTCAATTCCGCCAAAGTTTATCGGATGGATTTGAAATTTAACCGCGAAGATTTTTGTCAGGCAGCCGTCGAATTGGTTCGCGACAGCGGTTTAGAAGCGTGTTATCTGCGCCCGATCGTCTTTCGCGGTCTAAACGAAGAAAAGCCCGCGTTTGGCGTAAATCCTTTTCCGAATCCGATCGAATGCTATATCGCCGCCTGGGATTGGGGAAAATATCTCGGCGAAGAAGCCCTCGAAGCCGGTGTTGACGTTTGCGTCTCGAGCTGGACGCGCATAACGACCAATTCGCTTCCGGCGGTTGCCAAAGCTGCCGGCAATTACATGAACTCGCAGCTCATTAAAATGGAAGCGATCCTTGGCGGATTTTCCGAAGGCATCGCCTTGGACGACCGTGGTTTTGTTTCCGAAGGTTCGGGCGAAAATCTGTTTATCGTGGCGGGCGGAAAACTGATCACGCCGCCGCTCGGAGCTTCGATCTTACCGGGAATTACCCGTGATTCGGTCGTCGAAATTGCCCGCGAACTCGGAATTCCCGTTCTCGAAACAACCGTTCAGCGCGCCGCGCTTTATTTGGCGGACGAGCTGTTCTTTACCGGCACAGCCGCCGAGATCACGCCCATTCGTTCGGTTGACCGCATCACGATCGGCGAAGGCAAACGCGGTGTAATTACCAAACAATTACAAGACCGTTTCTTTGAAATCATTCGCGGCGAACGTCCTGCTCCAAACGATGCTCCGTGGCTGACATACGTCAATGAATCGGCGGAAAAAAAAACGGCTAGTTTTTAGTTCCAAGTTCCAGGTTTCAAGTTCCAAGTTAAAGAAGAATCCAACTTGGAACTAGAAACTTGGAATATGAAACTTGGAAAATGAAGTTCACAACCAAAGAATTTTTAGCCAAACTGCCTTTGTCGGCCAACGATAAATGGAAAGACGGCGTGTGGTTCACAAGTGCTTTTGCGAAAGGCGATTTTGAACTCGAATTTTTTGCGCCGCTTGGAACTGATT